>CAYOBS010000097.1:0-11047 GCA_964402305.1 uncultured Planctomycetaceae bacterium
CCGACCTCTCCCTTGAGGGAGAGGGGTTGGCGGGGAGTCCATTGAGTCGGCGTGGAGGGGCGGGGCGCTGGCCGATGATCTCAAACCGCTTCAAACTTCGAGGTCCAGGTCGATCGGCGACTCGAAGCGTACGGCGACTCGGCCGGCGCCGTCATCGGATGGGTCGTGGCGGACTACTATGACCTTGGCGGTGAATGCCTGCATGAGGAAGGTGTTTGGGGTGCTGCGGGGGACCGAGAGTTTCAGGTCGAGTTGCTGGCCCGGCTGGGGGGCGGCCTCGGGCGCAATCGGCATCAGCAGGCCGCCGTCGGAGATGTTGACGGTCTTACCCGAGGCCAGGCGCCTGCCGGTCTCGTCGACCAGGCGTGCGGGGCACGGCAGCGGGAGGCGGGGGTGCTGTCTGCGTTCGATGTTTGGCTTGGCCATGATCCTCACGCCTCATATCTTACCCGCCCGGCGACGATTGTGGCAACGGCCTGGGCGGTGAGTTTCCAGCCGTCGTAGGGGCAGTTGCGGCTTCGGCTTCGCCACTGGTCCACTTTCACGGTCCAGCGCCGATTGGGGTCGATTATCGTCACGTCGGCCTCGGCGCCGATGGCGAGCGTGCCTAATGGCCGGCGCAGGACGCGGGCGGGGTTTGTGGCCATCCGCGCGATCAGGGCGGGCCAGTCCATCGCGCCGGAGTCGATCAGCGCCTTGACGTACAGGCCCAGCGCGCACTCCAGCGATATGATGCCGAACGGGGCAAGCGAGAACTCCAGTTCCTTTTCCTCGGCCGAGTGCGGGGCGTGGTCGGTTGCCAGGCAGTCGATGGTGCCGTCGGCGACGCCCGCCCGCAGGGCCTCGACGTCCCTGGCCGAGCGGAGCGGCGGGTTCATCTTGTAGTTGGGGTCGTAGCTCATGCAGGCTGCGTCGGTCATCAGCAGGTGGTGCGGCGCGGCCTCGGCCGTCACGGGCAGTCCCTCGGCCTTTGCCTGGCGCAGCAGCTCGACGCTGCCGGCGCTGGAGACGTGCTGGACATGGTAGCGGCAGCGCGTGCGTTCGACGAGCTCCAGGTCGCGCCGCAGCATGATCTCCTCCCCGGCCGCGGCCAGGCCCGCCAGGCCCAGCCTGACGGCGATGGCGCCGGAGTTCATGTGCCCGCCGGCCAGGTCGGGGTCCTGGCAGTGCTGCATGAGCACGGTGTCGAGCATCTTGGCGTACTGCATGGCCCGCTGCATGATCGACGAACTGGCGACGCCCTCGCCGTCGTCGCTGAAGGCGACGGCCCCGGCTTCGGTCATGAGTCCCATCTCGGCCAGTTCCTTGCCTTCCCGGCCCTTGGTGATGCAGCCTACCGGCAGCACACGGGCGAGATTGGCCCGCCTGGCACGCTGGATGATGTAGTTGATGGCGGGCTCATCGTCCAGCGGCGGGTGCGTGTTGGGCATGGCGCAGATGGTGGTGAACCCGCCCGCGACGGCGGCGGCGGCGGCGGTCGCGATGGTCTCCTCTTCCTCGTGGCCGGGCTCGCGGCAGTGGACGTGCAGGTCGATCAGGCCCGGACAGACAATCATCCCGGCAGCGTCGATCATCCGCCGCGCCTTGCCGCGAGCCTTGCCAACGCGGAGGATCCTGCTGCCGGTGATCGTGACGTCCGCCACCTTGTCGAGCCCGCGGGCGGGATCGATCACCCGGCCGCCTGTTATGAATAGGTCGTTCATGTCAGTATGTATAGGACTTATAGGACACATGGGACCTATGGGGTCACATGGGCGAATATGCGAGACGCCTTTCTCTCCTCTGCGAACTCTGCGGCCTCTGCGATGAAATCTTGTTTTGCGCAGCCGGCATTATGCCGGCTCGCCGGATGCGTGCGTTTGCGTCACCAGGTACAGCACGGCCATGCGGATGGCCAGGCCGTTGGTCACCTGCTGGAGTATGCAACTGTTCGGCCCGTCGGCGACGTGTGATGTTATCTCCACGCCGCGGTTGATCGGGCCCGGGTGCATCACCAGCACGTCCTTGCGGCAGCGGGCCAGCCGCTGCGAGTTCAGGCCGTAGACCTTGCTGTACTCCCGCAGCGACGGGAACAGGCTGCCGCCGAACCGCTCGAACTGGATCCGCAGCATGTTTATCACGTCGACCTCGCCGAGCACTTCGTCGAGGCTGTGGCTGATCCGGCAGCCCATGGCCGTGATGGCCGACGGCACCATCGTCGGCGGGCCGACGACCACCACCTCGGCCCCGAGCTTGCGCAGGCCCAGTATGTTGCTGCGAGCCACGCGCGAGTGGGCGATGTCGCCGACGATCGCCACCCGCCTGCCGGCCACGCCGCCCAGCCGCTGACGCATCGTGAAAATGTCCAGCAGCGCCTGCGTGGGGTGCTCGTGGGGGCCATCGCCGGCGTTGATGACCGACGCGGCCACCTTGCGCGATACCATGTGCGGCGCGCCAGGCTGGCTGTGACGGATCACGAACACGTCCACGCCCATAGCCTCGACGTTGCGGACCGTGTCCAAAGTCGTCTCGCCCTTGGCCACCGACGAGCCCGTGGCCGTGAAAACAATCGTGTCGGCGCTGAGCCTGCTGGCCGCCAACTCGAAGCTCATCCGCGTCCGCGTCGAGTCCTCGAAGAACATCAGCGCCACCACCTTGCCGCGAAGGGCCGGAACTTTCTTGATCGACCGCGTCGAGACCTCGCGGAAGCTCTCCGCCGTGTCGAGGATGTGGACGATCTCCTCGGCCGACAACTCGTCCAGGCCCAGAAGGTCCTTGCGGGTCCAGGCAAAAGGCCGCGTGCCGCCGGCGCCCGAGCCGCCGCCGGGCGCCTGGCCGCGCGGCGCCTCAGTGCCTTGTGATGATGAAGACGCCTTCTTCGCCATCGTTTTCCTTCAGCTTGAGCTGCACTCGTTTGTTGTCGGGCGCCGCCAGACGCCGCCCGACGAAGTCCGCCGCGATGGGCAGTTCCCGCCCGCCGCGGTCGATCAGCACGCCCAGGCGGACCACCGTGGGCCGGCCGAAGTCGTGCAGTGCGTCCAGCGCCGCCCTTACGCTTCGGCCGGTGTGGAGCACGTCGTCGATCAGGATGACGAATGTGCTCTCCAGGTCGAAGTCGATCTCCGTCGCCCGCACCAGCGGCATGCCGCGGCGCATCGCCAGGTCGTCGCGGTAGAACGTGATGTCCAGCACCCCGTGGTCGAAGTGCCGGTTGGGGAAGTCATCCCGCAGCCGCTGCACGATCCGCACGGCCAGCGTCTCGCCCCGCGTGCGGATGCCGACAACGGCAACCCGGCCGTCGGGGGGAAGGGACTTGGCGATGGCGTCGTACAGCCGCGCCAGGGCACGGTTAACCTGATGAGCGGTCAGTAGCCTGTTCATGGTTCGTACCTGGCCTGTTTGTCCGTAAGCCGGCCGCGCCGCGGCTGATCCAGAAGCCAGTCGGCTCCGGCAGGCTCGACGAGAGATGCTAATACCAGTTGTGGCCAATTGCAACGGTGAGAACCGGAAGAAAAAAGTCCCACTCTTAGATGGCCGTGCTCGTCGTGTCGAAGGTTTGTGCCTGACGTTTGTCGCAACCAAAGCCTTGCCGTCAGTTCCGTGTGGTGTTAGCTTCGCGGTAAATCCGCAATCCGCAATCGCTTCGCGCTCAATCGCCCTCGATGCGTTTGGATTGTTCCGGCAGCGTCCGGGCGCTATCTGGACCGGGCAGGAAGAGCCAGCGGCTGCCGAGTCGCAGGGTCATGCGGACCAGTTTGCGGGTCAGGACGACCAGCACCACGGCCCCGGCCGCCAGAAGGAAGTAAACCACCTCGCCTACCAGGATGCTGATGAGCAGGTCAAAGTGGGGCAGTTCGTCCACGCCGAGGCCGCGGACCCGGTAAGCGGCGGCCAGGCTGCCGAAGATTATGCCCAGGACGATGGCCACGACCCACAATGCCGCGAACATTCGAGTCTCGTCGCGGGTGGGATAGGCCTCCTTGTGCCTCAGTGGCATCATGAAGCCCGCCGGTTCGTCGAACTCGACGAGGTCCTCAACCTGGTGCCAACGCTCGTAGCCCTCGCGGGCGAAATCCTGCGGGGTGTAGGTCTTCTGCTGGTCATGGCGGCTGCGAGACCACGCGGCCGGGTTAAGGCGCCGGGCAATGAACTTGTACGCCACGATCAGTTCGCGGAGCTTTCGTTCGGCCGCCAGGCTGTCGCCTCGCTGGAGGTCCGGATGATATCGGCAAGCCGCTCGCCGATACGCCGTGCGGATCTCATCCAACGTTGCGCCGGGCTCGACGCCCAGCACTTTGTAGCACTCGGCCTCTGTCTGCATGCCGCCATTATACCCCGCGCGCGGGAAAAGCGGGGCGGGTATTCACAAGGGATCAGGCTTCAGGCTACAGGTTTCAGGCTGCCGAGGCATGGGTCCTATAGGTCCTATAAGACCTATGGACTTGGGCTGCACGCTACCTGCTCGCTGAAGCAAGCAGGCCTCGGGCTTATGAGCGCGGCGTCTCGTCGCGGCTTGCGACGGACGCCGGTATGGGGATGATCCGTCCCGTGCGGTCGACGCAGGCGATGGTGGTCTCGGCCGAGCACAGCAGGGCCGAGTCGCTCTTTCGCCTCAGTTCGTACGCATGGTCGATCCTGGCGGCGCCGACGTGGACGATCCGGGTCGAAAGGCGCAGCACTTCGTCGTACCGGGCGGGGGCCAGGAACCGGGCGGAGCACTTTGCGACCACGAAGAACGCCCCCTCGCGCTCGAGGTCGGCGTAGGCGACCCCGCGGGCGCGGAGCAGCTCGACGCGCCCCATTTCGAAATAGACCCAGAAGCGGCTGTGGTGCAGCACGCCCATCTGGTCGACCTCGGGGTAACGGACGCGCAACTCAATGTCGCATGCCATCGGGCGGTCGGTCATTCGGGGGGCCTTTCGTTACGTCTTGTATACCGGCCTTATACCGGGCCGGCTGCGTCGCGTCCAGACCGCGGACTCGCCTGCAATGGTGTTGTGGCTTATGCCGGCTGAAATCTCCCCTGCGCGGGCGGAGATTGTTGGCCGGCGCGGCGGAAATCACTTGCAGCGCGCGGGGCTTCTCGTAGTATACGTTTGCCGCGTGTCGGCGGAGTACGGTTTCCGTGCGTGCGTGGGCAGGCATGAAGCTATCGGCAGGAATCCAGCGGCCCCGGCGCAGCGGGGCTTTAACCTGGCAGAAAGGAGTTGCAACGTGAAGGTCTCTGTAACCGAGTTGAAGAAAAGCCCCAAGTTGATCGTCGGCCTCGGTGCGGCCTTGGGCCTGATGGTGGTATTGGCAATAATCGCGATCGTGTCGAAGTCAGACATCGGCATTCCCCTTGTCTGGTGGGTGGCGCCCATCTGCGCCTTGGTGGCGCTGGGGTTTGCCTGGCTGTTTTACCATGAAGTAGCCGCCGCGGACCCCGGCAACGCGCGGATGCAGGAAATCGCCGGCTACGTATCGACCGGCGCGATGGCGTACCTCAAGCGCCAGTACAAGGTCGTCGGCATCTTCTTCATCGTGGCGTCCCTGCTGTTTTCGGTCATGGCATTTGTGCTCCATGTCCAGCACGGGCTGGTTCCGTTCGCGTTTTTGACCGGCGGGTTTTTCTCGGGCCTTTGCGGGTGGCTGGGCATGAAGACTGCCACCCTGGCGTCCAACCGGACTGCCCAGGGCGCCAAGAACAGCCTCAACCAGGGCCTTACCGTCGCCTTCCGTGCCGGCGCTGTCATGGGCCTTGTAGTCGTGGGCTTCGGCTTGCTGGACATCACGATGTGGTTCCTGATCCTCAGCAAGCTCGCCCCGATGCTGGGCGCGAAAATCGACCTCGTCGAGATCACGGTGGTCATGCTGACCTTCGGCATGGGCGCCAGCACCCAGGCCCTGTTCGCCCGCGTCGGCGGCGGCATCTTCACCAAGGCCGCGGACGTGGGGGCTGACCTCGTCGGCAAGGTCGAGGCGGGCATCCCCGAGGACGACCCGCGCAACCCGGCCACCATCGCCGACAACGTCGGCGACAACGTCGGCGACGTCGCGGGCATGGGCGCCGACCTCTACGAGAGCTACTGCGGCGCCATCCTGTCCACCGCCGCCCTCGGCGTTGCGGCCGCGTTCTCCCTGTTCATCGGCAACGAGGCTGCCCAGGTCAGTGCCGGCATGAAGCTGCTGGCCGCGCCCATGGTCCTTGCGGGCATCGGCATCCTGCTGAGCATCCTTGGCATCTATCTGGTCCGCACGCATGAAGGCGCGACCATGAAGCAGCTCATGGCCGCCCTGAACCGCGGCGTGAACGGATCGAGCGTGCTTATCATCGCCGCCGCGGCAGGTGTCTGCTGGTGGCTGCTGGGCGGCGCGGACATGGCCGCCGTCGGCATCAGGTGGTGGGGCATCTGGCTGGCGATTGTCAGCGGCCTGGTTGCCGGCGTGATCATCGGCAAGGCCACGGAATATTTCACCAGCTACGACTATAAGCCCACCCGCCGGGTCGCCGACAGTTCGCAGACCGGCCCGGCCACCGTCATCATCGCCGGCATAGCGCTGGGCATGAAGTCCACCTGGATGGCCCTGACGACCGTGATTGTGGCGATCATGGTGGCCTTCGCGTGCGCCGGCGGGTTCCAGGAAGTCCTTCTGGGCCTCTACGGCATTGGCATCTCCGCCGTCGGCATGCTGGCCACGCTGGGCATCACCCTGGCGACCGACGCCTACGGCCCAATCGCCGACAACGCCGGCGGCAACGCCGAGATGACCCATCAGGCCCCGGAAGTCCGCAAGCGCACCGACGCCCTGGACAGCCTGGGCAACACCACCGCCGCCATGGGCAAGGGCTTCGCCATCGGCTCGGCCGCCCTTACGGCCCTGGCGCTGCTGGCGGCGTACGTCGAGGAAGTCCGCATCGGCCAGGTCCGCGAGGGTAATACCGCCATCGTGTCCGCCTACGGCAAGACTCCGGCCGAGGGCAGCGCCCTGTACCTGCGGGCGGGCAAGTTCGCGGTCTACGAACGCGACCCGCGCGACGTGAAAAAGGCCCCCGAGGCCAGGAGCTACATGTGCCTCAACGTGGATGCCTATGAAGGCATGAAGGCCGGCACGAAGGTCACGCTGGACCTCGGCGAGCCAGATCTCAAGTCCAATGTCCGCGACGGCAAGCTGGTGCTTGCCGATGGCAGGCCGCCCAGGCCGGTCCACCTCGTCGTTTCCATCCGGGCGTCCATGGCGCAGTTCATGACCTTCTACGATGTGACGCTCATGAACCCCAAGGTTCTCTGCGGCATGATCGCGGGAGTGCTGCTTGTGTTCCTGTTCGTCTCAATGACCATGGAAGCCGTCGGCAGGGCCGCGCAGAACATGGTTGAAGAGGTCCGCAGGCAGTTCCGCGAGATCAAGGGCATCATGGAAGGCACGGGCACCCCGGACTACGCCAGGTGCGTGGAGATTTCCACCGCCGGGGCTCAGAAGGCGATGGTAATCCCGTCGATGATGGCGCTGGTCGTGCCGATCTTCGTCGGCTTGGTGCTCGACGTCGGGGGCGTTCTGGGCCTTCTGGCCGGCGGGCTGACCTGCGGGTTCGCCATGGCGATCTTCATGGCCAACTCCGGCGGCGCGTGGGACAACGCCAAGAAGTACATCGAGTCCGGCCAGCTTGGCGGCAAGGGCGGCGCCAACCACAAGGCCACCGTTACCGGCGACACCGTCGGCGACCCGTTCAAGGACACGTGCGGCCCGAGCTTGAACATCCTTATCAAGCTGATGAGCATGGTGTCGATCGTGTTCGCCGGCCTGATCGTCAAGTTCGCGCCGATGATCGGCAACATGCTGGGACTGGGCAACTAAGGAACCCTGATTGCCGCGTAAAGCCAAACCAAAAGACCTGGCCAGGGAGTTTGCTGTCGCAGCCGGGCGGATCGCAAAGCACGATAACTGTGAAGACATCGTCGTGCTGGACCTCCGCGGCGTCAGCCCGATAACGGACTACTTCGTGATAGTCACCGGCACCAGCGACCGCCAGATGCGGAGCGTCGCCGACGACATCGCCACGGACGGGCGAAAGACCGGCCAGAAGCTCTGGAAGATGGCCGGGCAAGACACGGCCGAGTGGATCGTCATGGACTTCGTCGACGTGGTGGTACACCTGTTCGACGAGGACCATCGCCGGTACTACGACCTGGAACTGCTGTGGGGCGAAGCCCCAAAGGTCCGCTGGCAGGCACGGGCGGTGAAGAAGAAGGTGGCCGAAGAAGAAAACGGCGGAACCCGGGAATAGGAACCAGGAACCCGGAAAAAGAAAACGGCGGAACCCGGTAATAGGAACCTGGAAAAGGAAACGGTAACACACGGTTCCGCTGTTGAGGCATGCTCGCTTCAGCGAGCATGTAGTGCGGCCCGGACCCATAGGTCTTATAGGACTCATAGGTCTTATGGGACTCATAGGTCTCATAGGACCCATGCTCGCCCGCCCCGTGCTTGCGGGGGCCAATGTCTGAAATCTGCCCCCTGAAGCCTGAAGCCTTTTGTCTGAAGCCTTACACATGAACCTTCGAGCGAAACTTGACGAGCTGATGCGCGAGGCATTCCAGGCCGCGGGGATACCCGCCGACGTGCCGGTAATGATCGCTCTGCCAGCCAGGCGGGAGTTCGGCGACTACCAGGCCAACGGCGTGATGGCGGCGGCAAAGCGATTGGGAACAAACCCGCGCCAGTTGGCCGAGAAGGTCGTCGCGGCCGCCGGTCCGATCCTTGTGGGTCGGGAGAAGCTGGCCGAGAAGGTCGAGGTCGCCGGACCGGGATTCATCAACATTCATCTGGGCACCGAGTGGCTCTCATCGGAGCTTACGGCCCGGCTGGTGGAGGGCGATGGCCGGCTTGGCGTCCCCGCCCCGGATCATCGCCAGACTGTCGTGGTCGATTACTCCGCCCCGAACATCGCCAAGGAGATGCACGTCGGCCACCTGCGCAGCACCATCATCGGCGATGCCCTGTCCAGGGTGCTGGGCTTCATCGGCCAGAAGGTCATTCGCCAGAACCATATCGGCGACTGGGGCCGTCAGTTTGGCGTTGTGATCCTCGGCCTTTGGCACATGTGCATGAGCCGAGAGCGAAAGAAGGCTGGTGAGCCGGACTACATTGCAACTGATGGGACTCGGTTGGCCCAATGCAAGCCGGGTGAGGAGGCCACGCTTCGTCTGTTGGAGGCGATCCGTGACCGCCATGAGGCCGACTGGGAGGCGGACAAGAAGAAGATCAAAGGGGATGGTGATCTCTACTTCCAGCCCTTTCTCGACCGTTTCGCGGCGAGGACAGAGGAGGTCTCATTCGACGACCATCTTCTCGTCGCTTACAAGTTCGTTACATCCATCGAGGATCTGGCGAAGGAGACGAACCTGGATATCCCCGTCAGAGAAAAGAATGAGAATGGGCAATGGGTGTATCCCCGCCGTCCGTATCACCAGCTCTCGCGGCACGTGGCCGCGATGCTTCAGGATTACCGGAATCCTGACAACAGGCAAGAGCTTCTGGCCTGGGAGGAGGCAAGGGAGCGGTCCATTGTGGAGTGCGGCAAGGTCTACGGTCGCCTCGGTGTCCTCCTGGAGGCCGAGGATGTCCGGGGCGAGTCGGATTACAGGGATGACCTGCCGAGGATCGTCGCCGACTTGGCGGCGGCGGGCCTGCTTACCGAGAGTCAGGGCGCCCAGTGCGTGTTCCTCGATGAGTTCAAGGGCAAGGACGGCGAGCCGCTGCCGGTGATTGTGCAAAAGACCGGCGGGGGGTATCTCTACGCCACGACGGACCTGGCCGGGATGCGCTACCGCGCGGGCGTGCTGGGCGCCGGCCGCATCCTGTACGTCACCGACGCCCGCCAGGCGCTGCATTTTCAGCAGGTCTTCGCCGTGGCGCGCAAGGCGGGGTTTGTCGGCCCGAAGGTCTCTCTGGAGCACGTGCCGTTCGGCACGATGATGGGCGCCGACGGCAGGCCGTTCAAGACCCGCACCGGCGGGACGGTCAAGCTGATGGACCTGCTGGACGAGGCCCAGCAGCGGGCGCTGGCGTTCGTCAGCCAGAAGAATCCCGACCTGCCCGAGGCCCAGCGGCTGCAAATCGCCCGCGTGGTGGGAATCGGCGCGGTCAAGTACGCTGACCTCAGCCAGAACCGATCGAGCGATTACGTCTTCTCCTGGGACAAGATGCTTTCACTGGATGGCAACACCGCCCCGTACATGCAGTACGCCTACGCCCGCGTGCGGAGCATCTTCCGCAAGGGCGTGACCGAGTCTGACCAGTTGCGTGGGACGGTCCATCTGGCCGAGCCGGCCGAGAGGGTCTTGGGCCTCAAGCTGGCCCAGTTCCCCGAGACGGTCGAGACCGTCGCCCGCGATTGCCTGCCGAGCGTGCTGTGCGGCTACCTGTACGACCTGGCCGGGGCATTTATGGGATTTTACGAATCCTGCCCGGTCCTCAAGGCCCCCGACGAGGGCACGCGGGCAAGCAGGCTGCTGCTCTGCGAGCTTACGGCCCGGACGATCCAGACCGGCCTGAACCTGCTTGGCATCGAAACGATCGAGCAGATGTAGTAGCCGGTAGCCGGTAGTCGGTAGCCAGTAGCCGGTAGCCGGTAGCCAGTAGCCGGTAGCCAGTAGCCGGTAGCCAGTAGCCGGTAGTCCGCCGCGGCAGGTAGCCGGGAGCCTCCGCATGCGTGGGGACAAGTCCATAGGTCTTATAGGACCCATAGGACCTATGCTCGCCCGCCCCGCGTGGGGACAAGGTCTGAAGCCTTTCCCCTGAAGCCTGAAGCCTTTCCCCTTAAGCCTTTCCCCTGAAGCCTGAAGCCTGAAGCAAGTTCGTGGTCATCGGGCCGCGCGGGGGTTAGAATGTACAGTATGTTCTGTCGGATGTGTGGCATGACGGGATTGATGGCGATGACTACCGTCTGGGATTATGTCCTGGGCGGAGTGTTCCTGGCCGTGCTTCTTATCGCCGGCCTGGTGGTCGTGCCGTGGATTCGCCGGCGGTATCATCCGTCGAACATTGGCGGGCTGGATGGAGGGTCGGTTTTCGACATCGAGGGTCT
>CAYOBS010000098.1:0-11020 GCA_964402305.1 uncultured Planctomycetaceae bacterium
GGTCGATTGCCTTCCAGCCCGACTCTGTCTTCACAAGGCTGCCCGCACGGAAACACGTCGGGTCCAGAACCAGGTCGCCGGGATCGGTGGTCATTGCCACACAACGCTCAACTACCTTCGTATTCGTCTCAACGACATATTTCTTCTTGCGGCCAAACCCACTGATGGCGGTGTCTTCCCACACCGCATCCACTGGCGACACCGCGAAATCATCAAGGTATCGTTTGAAGCGCAGAGTGTCTCCGATGACCATCAGCCGGTTGGCAGTACCCAATCTCTGCATCCCCGTCGGGGTGGTTTTCCAATGGGAATTGACAGGCAACCGGTATGTGCGTGCTCGCCAGTCAAATGGACTTGAGGAGTCGCCGCTCAAGCCTTGCGATGTAATGTTATCGTGAACGAGGAGTCGCGCGTGGTCCGGGAGTGACCTGGGATTCTCTGCCTCTTCATCGGTCAGTTCACGGAGAACCGCGCCGCCGTAGGTTTCCACCCACTGATACCTGCCAACTTCATTGTCTCCAACCTTCGGCAGGTATGTCTGGCGATACTTGACGGACGCCTTGTCGTGAGCATACCAGAGAAGGTAGTCACACACAGAGGCCAGCAAATTGGTGGATTGCCCGCCCGTTGTCTTGAACCCAATCAAGCCACAGAAATTATCGCTGCCAAAAACCTCGTCCAACAAGCACCGCACCAGGTGGACATTCTCATCGCTTATTTGCACAAACAGCGACCCTGACTCTGTAAGCAGGTCGCGTGCGACGACGAGGCGGTCGCGGAGGTAGGCCAGGTAGGAATGAATGCCGAGTTGCCAGGTGTCGCGAAACGCCTTCACCTGCTCCGGCTGGCGAACGGCGTCCTCGGCCTTGCCGTCCTTCACGTCGCGCTTGCGGGTGGAGACCTGCCAGTTGGAGCCGAACTTGATGCCGTAGGGCGGGTCGATGTAGATCATCTGGACCCGGCCCTTGAGGGCCTCCTTCTCGGCCAGGCTGGCCATCACCAGCAGCGAGTCGCCCAGGATCAGGCGATTGGACCAGTTGCCGTTGTGGTGGTAGAAGTCAACGCGGTCGGCGAAGTCGGCAGGCAGGCCGTTGAAGTCGCTGAACAGGTCGAGCTGCTTGTTCTCCGGGCCGGGCTTGGCGGCGGTGGCCTTGAAGTCCTCGATGATGGCCTGGGGGTGAATCTTTTCCTGGATGTAGACCGGCACGGCCGGGACTTCCAACGGCGCGGCATCCTGCTCATCCTTGCCCTTCCAGACAAGCTGCGGGTCGAGGTCCGGGTCGCGCGGATACAGCAGCTTCTTCGGCGCGTTCTCATCGTCGCGAACGAAGTCCCGCAGTTCCTCGGTGGGGATGTTCTTCCGCTTGTCCTTGTGGTGGACGGCGTCGATGCTCTTTCCGCCGTTGCCAGAGTTAGTCTTCTTGGCTGCCATGGAGATATTACCTATATCGTTACCTAATTCGGGAGATAGTACCTATTTGGCGGTCTTGCACCACTGGGCGCTCTTTCCCCGGCCTAGACATTCGACCTGGCCTTCGGCCCGCAGGGCCTTGAGGACATGCCGGATCATGTCCGTGCTGACGCCGGGGCAGTCCCGCTGGAGGTCGGCGATGCGGAAGGGCCGGGTCTTGCCGGCAACGGCGCGGCGGATAAGCTCCGATTTCTCGCCGCGCGGGCCGCGGACCTGTCCCATGCGATCCTCGAACTCCCGGTAGGCGGTCTTAATGATGAACAGGATGTAGTTGATGTAGTGCCAGGGATTGTGCTTGCCCTGGTGCCAATTGAGGGAGCTCTGCTCAAGTGTTTCGTAGTAACGGTCCTTGTTCTGCTCGATGATGCGCTCGAGGCTGATGTACCGGCCGACCTCGCAGCCCTGCTGGTAGCAGGCCAGCAGCAGAAGCAGGCGTGAGACTCGGCCGTTGCCGTCGCGGAACGGATGGATGCACAGGAAGTCCAGGTTCATGCCCGCCAGCAGGATCAGCGGGTGGACCCACCGCTCGCGCAAGCCCTGCCGGTACAGGCTGACCATATGGGCGAGGGCTTGGCGCGTCTGGAGGCCGGCAGGCACGGGCTTGAAGCGCACTCGCTGACGGCCGTCGGGATACTTCTCGATGATGTCAACGTCCTTCTCCTTGAATCGGCCGGCGTCCCAGATTTCGCCGCGGCAAAGCCGGTGCAGCCGGCGGATGGTGGGCACGGAGACGCTCAGCGCACCAGATCCCTCATGAATGAGCCGCAAGGCGTCGCGGTAGCCGCGGACTTCCTCCTCGCCCCGATCCTTCAGGGCGGGTCGGCCAAAGAGGATGGTCCCGACGCGCGCCTGGTCCACGGTGACGCCTTCGATGCGGTTGGAGGAGACCGCGCTTTCTATCAGGGCATGTTCGCGGAGCACCTTGAGCTTCTGCGGCGACTGGCGGGTATACAGTTCCTGGTGACCCTGCGCCACGCCCAGATCTGCCAAGTACCAGCCTGTGCCCGTGGGGATGCTTTCGGGTTCGGCCGAGAACTGTTTCAGAGTCATCATTGGACGGGCCTCTTGCGGTTTGTCTTCTTCCGAGCCATATCGCTCCGTGCAGAATACGTGCTCAGGTTCCTCGTGAAATCCTCTTGTATGGTTCCCAATCTCGCGGGATAATTCCTGCGTTAGCCTCGGACCTCCTTCTCCCGCCCTTGCGGCGGTGCAGGAGCCGGGGTTTCTTTTTGCGCGGATTCCAACTTGTCCCGGATCGCGTCCTTCGAGTCCCACGGATCGGCGATCTCGACGAACGCCCACCGGCCCCACGTGCCGGCGTTGTTGACGGCGGGAATCCAGAGGTTACGGGCAGTGGCGACCTTGGCGGCCTTCTCTTCGCCGATCTTGCCTTCCTTCTGGCCGGAGACCTCGACAATCAGGTTCAGCGGGTCGGCGGCGCCCCCCTCGGGGGCCTGAGGCCGGCCATCGTCCATGCGGACGATGAAGTCGGGCGTGTAGTTCCGCTGGTCGCCGTTGATGGTGTACGGGATCAGGAAGCCGAGGTTGTGGTTCTTGACGTAGGACAGCACCAGGCCCTCGTCGGCCAGTTCTTCAAGCGTCTGGGCCATCTTCTGCTCCCAGGACTCGGTGTCGGCTACGACGTGGGAAATATGGCAGAATCGCTGGTCGGTCTTGTATACCGGCCTGGTCGTGTCGAAGTCCACGAAGCTCGTGCTGCCGACGGTGTCGTATGGCTTTGGGATGGGCAGGAGCCTCTTCTGGCCGTCATCGGCAGCGACGATGGCCTGGTAAATGTGGTCAGCGGCTTTGTAGCTGTTCTCGACGAGCAGCAGAAGCTGGGGGAAGGTGTTGTCCTTGAGCTTCAGGCACTGGCGCATCCAGTCGCGGGTGATCGCGACCAGGTCGGGGAAGACCCAGAGCTTCGGGTTGCCGTCGTCGTCGCGGAAGTACTGCTCCAGGATGCGGCGGGCGATGACAAAGACGACCTCCTGTTCGCGCCGCTTCTTCAGGTCGTCCAGCGTGTGGATGGCGCCCTCGCCGACGATGGGGTCGCACTGAACCTTGGTAGGCACGTTGGCCGTGGTCAGGGGCATGTGCGAGTCGGCGGAGAAGTTGGCCGTGAGGCGTTCAGCCGGGAGCTCGTAGCGGTAGCCGTCGATGCGCGGGAAGGTGATCTCGCAGGCGATGCGTTCGGCCAGGGCCCGGACGCGGGTAATGGCCTTGGGCGGTTTGGGGTCGGAGGTAGCGCCGGAGCACGGGATGAAGGCAAACGGCACGCCGTAGACCTCAGCGTACTCGACCGGGAATGCGTCGAATTCGTGGGTACCCCGGCCGCCGGGCAGGTCAAGCGTGTGCGGCTCGGCGACGTAGCGGCGGCGGCGCAGCCCCCGGCCGACAACCTGCTCGCATAGAAGCTGCGTGCCGAAGGCTCGGATGCCGAGAATGTGCGAGACGGTATTGGCGTCCCAGCCCTCGGTGAGCATGGAGACGGACACGACGCATCGAACGTGCTCGCCGAGCTTGCCCTGCTTGCCGATGGTGTTCATCACCTCGCGGAGCAGGTCCTCGTCGGTGAGCTTCTCCACGTCGCGGTCGGGGAATCGCTGGCGGTACTCGTCCTTGAACTCGTCTATTTCGCGGGCGGCGACCTTCTTGAAGTCGTCGCTCATGGCCTCGCCGGATTCGAGCTGCTCGGAATCGACGAGGATGGTGTTGGGCCGGTGGATGAACCGGCCGTCCTGGACGTTGCTGAAAAGCGGCAGGCGGCCGGGGACGGCGACGGTGGCGCCGTCGGGCAGGGGCTTCTCCCAGCCGGAGATGTAGTCGAAGACGAGCTTGGAGACGTTGGTGTTGTTGCAGACGACGATGAAGACGGGCGGGGCCAGGCCGTTTCCATCGTCATCGAGGCTTTTCCGCGAGCGCTCGAATGACTTGGCGTAGTTGGCATAGAGGCTTTGCAGGGCGCCTTCCAAGATGTCTGGGAGTTTCGGCTCGCCCGACACGGCCTGGGTGCCCCGGCCCTTCTTGGGCAGGTCGTCGCGGATGCGATACCAGAGGTTGCGGTACGTGGGCATCTCGCCGTCCATGGCGTCGTCGGCCACGGGGACGCGAGGGACCTTGACTATGCCGCACTCGATGGCGTCAACCAGGGAGAAGTCCGAGACGACCCACGGGAACAGTGTGCCCTCGGCATAGCCGGAGCCGCGCAGGAAGAAGGGCGTGGCCGAGAGGTCGTAGACGGTCTTGACGCCGATTTTACGCCTGACGGCCTCCAGGCCGCTGATCCAGACGCGGGCGGCCTCGTCACGTTTCTTGGCCTCGATGCGGTCGTCGCCGGTAAGCTTCTCTTCGATTCCGCCGACCCGCCGACGGTAGCAGTGATGGGCTTCGTCATTGATGACGATCAGTTCCTTGCCGGTTCCCAGACCGCGGCAGACACGCCGGACCATCTCGCCTTCGGACTCGGTGAATGCGGAGGGGCCAGCGTCCTTGCCCTGGGCGAGGATGTCTTTTGTCAGCTTGCCGGCCTTGACCTTTTCGCGGTGCAGGAAGGCGTGGAAGTTGGTGATGACGATCCGGGCCTGGCCGAGTTGTTCGAGAAGGTCGGCCGGGACGATGTCCATGGCCCGGTAGTAGTTGCTCGGGTCGCTGGGCAGCAGCACGCGGAGGCGGTCGCGGATGGTGATGCCGGGAGTGACGATCAGGAAGCTGTCCGTAAAGCGGGCGTCCTGCTTGCTGGCAAACTTGTTGAGTACCTGCCAGGCGATGAGCATGGCCATGACGACCGTTTTGCCGCTTCCGGTGGCCATCTTGCAGGCGACGCGGAAGAGGTCCGGGTTGGCGTCGGCGTTGGCGGCGCGGAGGTCGTTTTCGATGGCGTTGTCGCCGTACTTCTTGGCGACTTCGGTAATGTAGATGAGCGTCTCCATGGCCTCGATCTGGCAGAAGAACAGCCGGCGGAAGCGATCATTGCGGCGCCAGTGTTCCAGGAGGCGGGCGGTGATGCGGGTTACATCGTCGGCGTATCGGCCCTCGCGCCAGGTCTTCACCTTGCGACGGATGGCGTTGACCATCCGGTTCTCTTCGATGCGGTCCTTGGTCCACTCGGCATCGAGGACGAGTTGCTTTGCGCCCTTCTTGCGGGGCTGGGCGATGGGGACGAAGTAACAGCTATCCCGGCGGCCGTTGGCGATGTCGTCGGTTATCCCATCGTCGTCAAAGCGGAAGTGCCACTTCGGCTCCTCGAACGGGGAGTTGATAACCGGGTTTTGAATGACAACCTGTTTAGCCATCGTCTAAGTCCGTGCCTGCGTCGAATCATGCCGGGCGGGGGCAGGAACAAGCGAGCATCCCCCGACCGGGGGGACGCCAGCGACGAACCGGTCCCCGACGTGCAACAGTGCCAAGCATATTACATAAAGCCAAGGGCTCTATGCAAGGACTCATCCGGCCTCAACAAAGTCAATCGCGTCTTGGATCGAGGCCGGCCCTTGCCGCGCTTTCAGGCGATAATCACTTCGATTTTCCGGCCGGCCTGGATAACCGCCTCCGCGGCCAGGTCGATCACCACCCTGCCGTTCTCGACGCGATGCTTGCAGGGCGCATCCGCGCCGTTGGCTGTCACGCGGACGCTCTTGGGGTCGGCGTTCTCGGCCAGGGCGAAGGCCAGGCTGCGCAGCCGTAGCTTGCCCCACTTCAGTTCGATGGTGTCGCGCTGCGAGGCGGCGTCTCGCTGCTGGCTGAACGTTCCCCATCCTTCGGCCGAGGTGAAGGCGGCGCGGAAGTTCTCGGCCGTCAGCCGGGGCGCCAGCGCCAGATAGCCCTTCGGGCCGTGATACTCGTATCCGCAGGCCGCCAGGAACACGCCGTAGCCGGCCATGGCGCGGGCGTAGTGGTCGCCGCACTCCACTTCGTTCCACGGGTTCCGCCGCGAGGCATGGTAGCGGTCGTGGATCGCCCGTGTGACGGCCAGGCCCTCCTGGACCATGCCTTCGCAGATCATGTGCCAGGCAACCTGGTACTCGAAACCGGTCATGCACTCGTTGAAGTAGTAGTCGTAGCCCGTTTGCACGCGTGCGGCGTCGCCTTTGGGCCAGGAGCACATCAGCAGCCCGCCCTCGCCGGCCAGGGCGTACCACCGGCCCGGCTTGTTCTTCGCGCGGTACGGCCCGACGTCCGGCGTGAAGTTGTATCGCCACAACGACGCCAGGGCCTTTTTCACGTTGGTCTCGTCGAGGATGCGGCCGAGTCCGACCTGCCACGCCCAGCTTTGGCCGAACACCTGGTCGATCTCGCAGCCGTTGTGCGAACCGACGGTCTTGAGGTGGTCCTTGTCGGCGATCTGGTGGTAGTACTCGCCGTTGAACAACTCGCGGTCGATGCTCTTGCCGCCGCGCTGGACGATCCGGCGCATTTGCGCGGCGTAGGCGGCGTCGCCCATTTCCGCGGCCATCGCCTCGCAGGCGCGGGCGGCGGCAACGTAGAGCGAACTTAGCCAGGCGATCTTGCCGAACCAGGCCTGGTCGAGCGTGTTATGCTGCCCACCTTGGAGAATCCCTTCGCCGTCGTCCATGCGCACCAGGCACTGCATGGCGAGCTTGATCTTCGGCCAGAGTTCCTTGAGAAAGGCGCCGTCGGCCGACATCTGGTGCTCGCGGTACGCGCGGAGGATGCAGCCCGCCTGCCCGTCGACAGCCAGGCCGTTGCCCTCGCCGCGATGGTTGATCACGCCGCTGTTGGGGTCCATCGCCCGGCCGAAGTCGGTCCGCCGGCGCAGGTCGCGCTCCAGTTGCGGGAACAGCCGCCCGACGGCGTGGGCGTAATGCCACACGTGAGTGCAAGTGCCCTCGCAGCAGCCGACGCCTTCCCAACCGTAGAACCGCCCGTTGCTGAACCAGTGGCAGGTCGAGGTTGCCAGGGTCGAGGTGTTGGCCATCGTGCGGTCGAGGAACCACCAGGGCAGCGTGGAATCGTACCAGGTGTCGCGCCAGAGCCGCGTCTGCCGGCTGAGCGAATCGAAGTTCTTGGCCACGTGCCTCGCCACCTCGGCCGCGGATTCAAACCGCGTGGCGTAGAAGCGCCCGCCGTCCTTGAGCCGCAGATTGGGGAACCGCCAGGCGACCACGAACGTTACGGCCGCCGCCTGCCCGGGCGCCAGCGACAGCTTTCGGGCCAAGGCGCCGATGAGCTTCTTGTCCATCGGCTCGGACGCCTCGGCCACGGCGGCAAGGGCGCCCTGCGACAGCTTGCCATCGGGGACCGCCGCGGCGCCCACGTCGGCCGCCTGGGAATCGAGCAGCCCCAGGCCCATCGTGCCAAAGTCGTGCTGGCCGTCCTTGGGCGGCTGGGCCGAGGCCTCGGCCAGGGCCACGGCGCAGTCGAGCCACAGGACTTCCGGCTGCCGGAGGATGCGGTTGTGCCGCAGGCCGGCGCCGGGCTTGCCCGTGTACAGGCAGACCGCGTTTTGCAGCCAGCCGATCACTTCCGCCTCGATCTTCTCGCCGCCGGTGTTCTTGACGGTATAGCGCATGATCGTCGCCGGCAGGCTCGACGCCTCGGCATCCAGCGGCACCAGCGGCGAGAACGCCTCCAGCGACACAGCCGCCGGCGACGCGGCGTCGCGGTATTCGACCAGGCCGATAGGATACTCGCCGCGGAACGATATGTCGGAGAACCCGGTGTGATCCAGCGCGCGGAAGTCGGTCTTTCCGGCGGCGGTGATCCGCAGCCCAAACCCCTGCTCCAGCGGGAAGTCCGGCTTGGGGGGATTCGCGTAGTTCTTGTCGCCCGTGCCGATCTTCTTGTTGAAGATGTCCCAATGCCAGAGCTTGCCGTCGCCGCCCAGGTAGAGTTGGCCGGCGCAGATGCCGCCGACGGGCATGCCGATTTTCTCCAACTCGGTCCCGCGGTAGATCGTGCGCGTGCCACGGGCGAAGAGCGATTGCACCCAGGCCGGGTCGAGCTTCTTGTCGGCCGGCACGAGCTTCTCGAAGTCGCTCGCCTCGAACGGCCCGGCCATCACCCACGCGCCGGACGCCAGACTCGCCGCCGCGCCCACTGCGACCATCTTGAGAAAGTCGCGGCGCTGGATCCCGCTGCAACAGCCCGGCGGGCAGGAACACTTCTGGCCCGTCGCGGGCTTGCTTTGGGTTTCGGACTTGATTTCGGTTTCGGACTTGATTTCGGCTTCACTTGTGCGCTGGGCTTCGTTGCTCACCGGATCACTCCCATTATGGTTAAAGTTCCTGGGCTTATACCGTTGCAAGCGATAATCACATTGTCCTGTAATGCCTCAGTTACGAAGGGTTCGTAGTGTCGCCGTAAGGCGATTTCTCAAGAAGCCCCTCACGGGGCCGCTACAAACGCGGCTGCTCAATATTCACGGTTCTTTCTCCCCCCCGTAACTGAGGCATCACATCGTCCTTCTTCAGTCCGGCCTTTGCGGCAGTGCCGTCAGCGGGCACGCCCAGCAGCAGAACTCCGCGGGCAGCGGGCAGTCCGCAGGCCAGGCGGTCCTCACCGCCTGACGGGCAGGCACAACAGGCGTAGGGCGCCTTGGGCGGCGGCGTAATCCGGAGCGCCCCGGAACGTTGGACATGGGGTTGTCGCTCACGCACCCGCCCACTCCACGATTGCGATTTCCTCATCCGTCAAGCCGTACAACTCATAAACCAGCCGGTCAATTTCCGCGTCCGTAGCGTCTATCTGGCGCTGTATCGCCCCCCGCTGGCCTTCGCCCTTGGCCGACGCAAGCTGCTTGTGCATCGCCAGCATTGACTTGACCAGCTCCGTCATTCGCCCATGTACCTTCCTGTTGCTTGGCTTCGATAGGTCAAGCCGGCGTACAGGGAAACCCTCCAAATACTGGCCGAAAAAGCGTAAGTACGTCTCCTTCTTCCCTTCCAGACCCGCGCAAATTGTGGAAAAGTACCGGCATCCCAGGCGAGAATTCAGCAAGCCCAGAAGGTAGAGGTCCGGGCGCGGAATGAAATAGGTGGTGTTGGCGCTGTAAAAGCCGGTTTCGTCCAAGGCAAAGCGCGACGTTGTGGCAATGTCGGGGAAGATGATCTTCGGGCGGTCCATGAAGCCGGCGAAATTGCGTTGGGGTTGCTGAAGCTCATACCATGCCTGCCGCGTCGCGCGCGCTTCCAGCTTGGTCTTGAAGGCTCGCAAATGGTTTTCCACGGCCGGATAATCCCGAATCCTGACGCCGTGATAGGTGTAGATCAGGTACAGACCCTTGGCGGCAACGTGGTATCGCCGCACATCGCGCCCGTTCAGGAAGGGCTTGATAATCTCAGCGGCCTTGGGGTTGCGTTTCAGGATTGTGGCGCGGGTGTCGGCGTCGATGACAAAGGCTTCGGCAAGCCCGGACACAATGCCCCGGTAAATCCGCCCTTCGCAGTATTCCGCCAGCGGAATGCACCTTGCCTGTAAGCGGGCTATCAGGCTATCAGTTTCTTGTCGGCCGAAGCCCCAAACCGGGGCGGCCAAAGCGTCGTGGGGTATGGGATAAGCTGACTTGGCAATGGCCTGTTCCACCGTAAGCAAACCACCCGCCAGAATCTGGAAAACATCCGGTGAAACAGGGGGCGAGTACCTGGCTTTATAGCGGGCCTTGCGGGGCAGGGAAGTTAAAAGGATGATCGTGCGTACCGTTGCCCCCTGGAAGACCGGCAGGCCGGCGAAATCAACAACCCTCTCGACCGTTGCGCTATTCCGCAGGAATTCCCGCAGGGGCCTGCCGTAGTTCGCCCGCAGAAACTTGTTGGAAACGATCATGCCGAAACGTCCGCCGGCTTTCAGCATATTGTGGGCGCGCTCAATGAAGTAAGTGTATAGATCAGACCTTTCATCGTGGCTGGCAAAGCCTGCTTTCAGATAGGCCTTGAATTCCTTGAAAGTCTCCATCCGAATGTACGGCGGGTTGCCGATGATGCAGTTGAACCCTCCTGCCTCCATGGCGGCGGGGAACTCTCGTTGCCAGTCAAAGGCGTTGACGCGGGTGAATTTATCGGCGTCGGGTTGTTCGTCAAAGAGCCGGTCGGCGTCTCCCGTGAAGTAGTCCGGGCCGATGAGGGAATTGCCGCACTTGATGTTGTCCGAAAGGTTCGGCAGGGCACGCTCATGGAAAAGCCTCATGGTATTGCCGACGGATTCGGCGGACTCGCCTTCCAGCACCTTCAGCAGCAGCGACAGTTTGGATACTTCCACGGCCTGCGGGTCTATATCCACACCGAAGATATGCGAAGTCAGAATTCGCTTCTTCTCCATAATTGTCAGTCGCCAGTCGCCGCTGCGAGTATCCCTGTACACGGCCGACTTGTATCTCGTGGGGTTGTGCTCCGCATACCACTTGGCGGTGTGGTCAAGAAGACACTTGTACGCGCCAAGCAGGAATGAACCGCTCCCGCAAGCCATGTCCAAGACACGTAACGGTTGCTTCCCGTTATGGATGCCGGCGAGTTGCGCGGGGCTTTTGCCCTCGATCTGCCGGCCGACGGTTTGGCGGACGATGTAATCGACGATATAGGCGGGCGTGTAGTA
>CAYOBS010000099.1:0-10994 GCA_964402305.1 uncultured Planctomycetaceae bacterium
CGGTCAGCTCCGCCAGCCAAAGCTCAGCCGAGGCGCCGGAAACCAGCGCCATCGCGCTGGGCGACGCGCCGGCCAGCAGTTTCTCGACGGCCTGGGCGCCTTGGGCGCCCGCGCCGGTGAAGCCGAGTTTCTTCCACGAAAACTCCGGCAGCGCCTTGGCGAGTTTTTCCACGGACCCGGCCGGGTCGAGATTGGAAAACAAACGGTGCGTCGGGAGGATCAACAGGCCGGGATCGTCCTTGGCGACCAGGGCGAACATAACGAAGTTAGCCTCGTGGTCGTCCGTAAGCTGCCCAGAGGCCGCTAGTTGCTTGCGGTAACTTAGCGCCGTGGTATATCGGTGGTGCCCGTCGGCGATGAACACGGGGGTCTTCGCCAGCGAGCGTGCGATCTTGGCGATCGTGCCGGCGTCATCGATGGTCCAAAGTTTCTCGGTAACCCCGTTAAGCACGCCGCAGGCCCCGGCTTTGCGCCGGGCGGCGGAGGCAAGGATCGCGCCGACCGCGCCGGCGGGGTCTTCGTAGAAGCCGAAGATCGGCGAAAGCTGCATCCGCGTGAGCTCTGTCAGCTTCAGCCTGTCGGCGATCGGGCCGGCGAAAACGTGTTCGTGCGGGATGACGTCCACGCCCAGCTCGGTCGCCCGCACGCCGGCTATCATGCCGCGCCGGACATACCTCCGGCCAGACCAGTCGAACGTCTGCTCATAGACGTAAATGCATGGCGCCGCGTCCTGCCGAAGCACTCCGCCGGTTTTCCACTTCGCCAGCAGCTTGGCCGCCTGCTCGTACTCGGCGTCCGGGCCGAGTTGCTTGGGCGGCACGTGCGGCATGTCGACGGCCACGATGTTCTCGCGGCTGCCGGCCAGCAGGCGGTCCTTATCGGCGCCGGTAAGCACGTCATAAGGCGGGGCAAGCAGCGGCCCGACCTGGCCGTCATCGAACCCGACATACCGCCATCCGCGAAACGGTCTTATTTCCATCGATTCTCTCCGTTCCAAGACAAGCCGCTACAATACCGATTTGCAAACGCCATTCAAGGCAAAGAAACGCAATCAGTAAATATAAACGCATTTGGACACGGATAGAGGCCTTTGGATGGCCTCCCGCCTTCCGGGTGAGCGACCTTTCTTTCTGGCGGCACTTGCTTTGGCCTCAATCACGCCAATTTGCAGGGCTTTATTGCGGATTGTCCCGGCGCGCCGGGACAATCCGCAATGGCGACCGCGATCTCACACCACGACATCGATATCAAGACAACGTGTCGCCTCTGCCAGAAAATCAGGTCGCTCACGCCTTCCGGCTTGTTCTTCGAAGCCATGTTCTTCGAAGCCATTGCCCCGCGTGCAAGCTTGCGGTATGCTGGCTGAATTGTAGACGGCATTCGTGCTGGCACGGGTCTTGACTGAAGGATCACCGAACATGCAACGGTGTCTTGACATTGCGATGCGGGTCGTCATCGGCGCCGCGGTTTTTGCGGCGGCGGCCGGGGCGGCGAGAGCGGACGAGATAGCCCAGGCAGCGGCGTTCTGGCAGCAGATGCGCTGCGCCGAGCCTGACACGGCCGATTTCAAGACCGCCCAGTGGAAGCTGACGGCCATGATCGGCACCACGGCCAAGGCCAGGCACATTGCAATGGCCACGGCGATGATGGACCGCTCGGCCCGGCCTGGGGTCAACGAGGCGGCAATCGGGCTTTTCGGCGTTGATGCGTTCGAGGTCGCCGAGATTCAGCGGATTCTCTGCGACCCGCAGCGGTCGTTCGAGCAGCGCGAGCTTCTCAAGACCTGCTACGGCGAGTGCAGGCCCGACGGCGCCGCCTCGATGATCTCGCAAGACGCCCGCAAGCAACTGGTTTTGGCGCTGGCCGAGAGACTGGACAAACTCGCCGGTGCGCCGGTGAACTATGGCGAGCAGCGGATGTTCATGCACGTCGTCTCGGCCGTGCTCGGCAAATCCCCGGCCGGGGCCGCCGAGGCGCCCGAGGGCGAGCAGCTCGTCAAGGCCCTGGAGAAATACGCCGACAAGGCCGACCGGTCTGACACGCTTGCGGCGGCTGTTCCGGTCTGGCTGGACCTTCGCAAGAATCCCGTTGCGGACATCGCCACCTTCAGCCAGGCTGCCAGGTTGCTGGGGCATTGGGACCCGCTGGAGCGGCTCAAGGCGGCGGCATGGCTTGGCGACAGGGTCGGCTCGGACGACAAGACAGCCCAGGTGGTGCTGGCGATGCTGGACGATATTCGCGACGAGGCCAGGGCCGAGGCCGCCAGGGTGTTCAGCTTCGCCAGGGACTACAAGCCCGACATGGTCGTGCCGCGGGTGTTCTCACTGCTGACCGAGGATGTCTCCACGGTCGTCCAGTTGGCCGCGGCCGAAACGCTCAGCGCCCGCGCCGCCCAGGCCGCCGGGCAGATCGAGCCCCTGCTGGCGGTGCTGACCAGCCCCGCGCGACGGCTGGGCGACAACCGGACAAGCTGTATTCTGACGGTGCTGGCAAAGCTGGTGCCCCTGGCCGCGCCAAGCCAGAAGGCGAGCATGGTCGAAGCGGCAACCCTTCGACTGCGGACCTCGCCGGACGGCGCGCTGGCGCTGCTGGAGGCGCTTGGCCCGGACGCCGCCTCCGCCGTGCCAGCCATCAAGGAGTACCACGGCTCAGCCGACAGGTTCCAGAAAGCCTACATCGACCGCCACGTGCTGCCGGCGATCCAACCGGCCGCCTCCGCGAAGTAGACAAGCGAGCACAATCCGTTCAATGGACCAGAAGTACATACGCAATTTCAGCATTATCGCCCACATTGACCACGGCAAGAGCACCCTTGCCGACAGGATGCTTCTTCTGGCCGGGTCCATCACCCAGCGCGAGTTCCGCGACCAGATCCTCGACGACATGGACCTTGAGCGCGAGCGAGGCATAACGATCAAGGCCTCGGCCGTCACGATGCAGTACAAGCACCGCGACGGCGATATGTACATGCTGAACATGATCGACACGCCGGGGCACGTCGACTTCCACTACGAGGTCAGCCGGTCGCTGGCGGCCTGCGAGGGGGCCTTGCTGGTGGTGGACGCCGCCCAGGGCGTCGAGGCCCAGACCGTCGCCAACGCCCACCTCGCCGCCAAGGGCGGGCTGAAGATGGTTCCCGTGGTCAACAAGATCGACCTTCCCGCGGCCAGGCCGGAGGACACGGCCATGGAGATCGAGAAACTCATCGCCGTGCCGGCGGAGGACTGCATCTTCACCTCGGCAAAGAGCGGCGCGGGCATCAAGGAGATGATGGCGGCGATCATCGAGCAGCTCCCGGCGCCGGCGGGCGACCCGGAGGCGCCGACGACGGCGCTGATCTTCGACTCGGCCTACGACGACTACCGCGGCGTGGTGGTGTACGTGCGGGTATTCGACGGCCGGCTCAAGGTCGGCGACAGGATCCGCATGATGGGCACCGGCGAGGAATACCACGTGACGGACCTGGGCAAGTTCTGCCCGCGGGCAACGCAGGTGAAGGAAATGCAGGCCGGCGAGGTCGGCTACGTGGTGGCCAACATTCGCACCGTCGTGTCGGTGCACGTCGGCGACACGCTGACGCTGGCGGCCAGGCCCGCGGCCAAGGCCCTGCCGGGCTACCGCCCGCCCCAGCAGATGGTCTTCTGCGACTTCTACCCGGGCCCGACGACGCAGTTCCCGGAATTGCGCGACGCGCTGGAGAAGCTCCAGCTCAACGACTCGGCCCTGACGTTCCAGGCCATCAGCGCCGAGGCGCTGGGCTTTGGTTTCCGCTGCGGTTTTCTGGGCCTGCTGCACATGGAGATCGTCCAGGAGCGGCTGGAGCGGGAGCACGGCATCGAGGTGGTGCAGACCGCGCCGACCGTGCCGTACCAGGTGCTGACGACCAAGAACGAGGTCGTCGAGGTGGACTCGGCCGGCGATCTGCCGTCGCCGAACATGGTCCAGGAGATCCGCGAGCCGATCGTCAACGTGGACCTCATCATCCCAGCCGACGCCATCGGCGGGGTAATGCGGCTCTCCGAGGAACGCCGGGGCGAGTACGTCAAGACCAACTACCTCTCCAGCGACCGCGTGATATTGACGTACAAGCTGCCGCTGGCGGAGATCATCTACGACTTTTACGACAAGCTGAAGAGCGCCACTCGCGGCTACGGCACGATGGACTACGAGATCATCGGCTTCAAGGCCGACGACCTTGTCAAGCTGGACATTCTCGTCAACGGCCAGCAGGTCGATGCGCTGTCGGTGATCCTTCACAAGTCCAAGGCGGATAGCCGCGGGCGGCGGCTGCTGATCCGCCTGCGGCGCGAGATATCGCGGCACCAGTTCGAGATTCCGCTCCAGGCGTCCATCGGCTCGAAGGTCATCGCCCGCGAGACGATCAAGGCCGTCCGCAAGAACGTCCTGGCCAAGTGCTACGGCGGCGATGTAACGCGAAAACGCAAGCTGCTGGAGAAGCAGAAAGCGGGCAAGAAGCGGATGAAGATGATCGGCAACGTCGAGATCCCGCAGAAGGCCTTCATGGCCGTGCTGGAAGTCGGCGATGAGGACTGACCGATTGCGGATTGTGGATTGCGGATTGCGGATTGGGGAAGAAGCAAAAGAAGAATTTACCGCAGAGACGCGGAGACTCAGAGGTCAGAAGAAGAAGCAATGTCGCAATGATGAACGCGGATGAACGCGGATAAGGCGTTTCCCATTCTTATCAGCGTTTCCCGGCGCGCCGGGACGTTTATCGTTGCTGAAGTCTCTTTATCGATCCTCTGTATCGTCAACGATATCTGCCTTTCCCTGGGATCAATTGGCGCCGATCACGGCAATCTGCAATCCGTCCCGGCGCGCCGGGACAATCCGCAATCGGTTTTTGGGCGCAGCCCGCGCTGGGGCAAATGCCGTCACTTCTCCTGGGGCTTCTCCCCCTTCTCAGGCTTCTCCCCCTTCTGGTCCTTATCGCCCTTTGTCGGCGTGATGAACATGAACCGCTTGCCGCCGGACTTGTCCATTACCAGCAGGCGCACGCCGCTATTGGCGTCGGGGGCGGAGATGGCCTTGTCGAACGCCGCGGGGCTGTCAATGGGCTTGCCCTGGACCTCGGTGATTACCATTCCGGCCTGGAGGGCCTGGTCGGCGGCGTCGCTGGATGGGGCGACCTCGGTGATGACCACTCCCTTGGCGTCGGGCTTGTACCCGAGCTGCTGACGGGTTTCATTATCCAGGGCCGCGACCTTCAGGCCGAACCTCGCCGCGCTGGCCGCCTTGGCAGCCTGCGGGCCTTCGGCGCCACCGGGCGATTCCTCGCCGAAGGCGCCCGCCATGTCCTCAGGCTGCGCGCCCAGAGTCACGCTGATGGGGATCTCCTTGCCGCCGCGCCAGACCTTCAGCGGGTACGCCTTAGTCGGGTCAAGATGGGCCACGATGTTGCGCAGCTCGTTGGTGTTCTTAATGGCCTTGCCGTTGACGGCAACGATGAAGTCGCCGACCTTCAGCCCGGCTCTTGCCGCCGGGGTGCCGTCCGCGACCTGGCTTACCAGCGTCCCTTCGGTGCCTGGCAGCTTGAAGCTCTTGGCGAGCTTCTCATCCACATCCTGAATCCTCACCCCCAGGTAGCCGCGAGTCACCTTGCCCTTGTCGATCAACTGGTCCATCACGTTTCGGACCATGTTGGAGGGGATGGTGAAACCAATGCCCTCATTGCCGCCGGTCCGCGAGATGATCGCCGAGTTGATGCCGATTACCTCGCCCCGCATGTTCACCAGCGGCCCGCCGGAGTTGCCGTGATTGATCGCCGCATCCGTCTGAAGGAAACTCTGGTAGGCTGCATCGCCCTGGTTCGTGGTCCGGCCCTTGGCTGAGATTATCCCCGACGTGACGGTCTGGCTGAGGCCCTCGGGCGCCCCGAACGCCAGGACCAGGTCGCCGACTTCCATCTTGTCGCTGTCGCCCAGCGGGGCGTCGATCAGCCGCTCCGGCTTGACCTTGATCACCGCCAGGTCCGTCGCCTGGTCTGTGCGGACCCACTCGGCCGGCAGGCGGCGGTTGTCAGATGTGACGACCTCGACCTGGTCGGCGTTGTTCACCACATGCCAGTTGGTCAGGATGTATCCCTTTTCGGCATCGACAATCACGCCGCTGCCGATCCCGCGCGAGAAATACTCGCGCTTGGGGGCGGTGTCGGGCGCGCCGGGTGTGCCGGGCGTGCCGGGCCTGGGCCGCAGGCGGAACTGGGGGTTATCGCCGAAGAACCGGCGGAAGAGCTCCTCCGGGTCCTGGGACTGGGCCTCGACCTTCTGCTTGACGTACACGACGACCACGGCCGGCCTGATCGCCTTGTCCACGGCCCGAAACAGCGGGCTCATCGAATCGTGCTTGCTGAGGTCCGCCAGGGCTTCCCTCGCCGCACGGCTCTCACCGGAGACCACGGCGTAGGCCGCACGTCCCATCAGGGCGGGGCCGTACCACACGACGAACCCGGCGAACAATAACGCCACCGTCAGGGGGACTATCTTCCATACTCGATTCATCTGCCACACTCCTGCGATTTTTCGAGCCAAGCCTACGGTCCGCCCGGCGCCGATGCCGTGCCCGCAAGGCTCGAACCTGCTTTACCATCGGCCACAACTTCCTGTCCATGTTGGCCGCGGACCATGCCTTATACTACGCCGCCTGCCGGCGTTGGGTTTGCCCCGATGAGCAACAATTTTCATCGGCACTCCGGCCCCCGGACCGGCAGGATTACGCGTGGCATGGGCGTCTCGCCCATGAGTTCCACGGGCGTCTCGCCCGTGGTGCCCGCGGAAATCCGTTGCGAACCGTGGCATGGATCCCGCGGCAGCCGGGCGGCGACCGGGGCTGCATCAGCCTTCTTGGCAAAAATGGCAAAACGTGCAAAGCCGCTTTGACGGGCTCAGGGCAAGCCAGGACTGACGTTTGCCAGCACGAACTGATCGCCGAGCATATTGCCCGCTCCGAGAAGTGGGTCGAGGTCACGGACCCGGGCGGTGCGGTCCGCGAATGGTCGCCGCTGCCGACGCGGCCCGACAACCACTGCCCGGCGTTGGCGAAGCCGGGACTGGTTCGACTGCCTGGTCGGCTGCGCAGCCGCGGCCAGCATGGTGGGCGGCAAACCAGCCGGTGAGGCTGCGCCGGTTCCCCAGCGGAAGAAATACACGCAGGAAGACCTGCGGAGGAAGGAATCATGGACGAACCCGTAACACAGCGAAAGACCTGGGACCCAGCACAGGACAAGCGCGGGCTGGAATGTGGCTATTGCGGTTGCGGGGACTTTTGGGTAATCTACACGCGTCGGGGATGGGGCGGTAAGCTCATCCGTCGACGGGAGTGTCGGCATTGCAGCAAGCGTATGACAACATTGGAGCGACCAATCGGGGCTTGACCCAGGGCCCACACTGGTCAGACAGGAGTTGACGCAGTGAACCCCACGTTCAAGGACCTCGTTGACGTTATACGCGCGCTCGCGTGGCCGGGCGCTGTCCTTCTTCTGGCTCTTGTGTTTCGGAGAGAAGCGAGAGCCATGTTCCGTGCTGTCGTCGAGAGGGCAACCAAAGTTTCGGGCCTCGGAATGGAAATCGAGTTGGCTGCGAGCCAAGTAGCTGACGAGCGACTCATCCAAGCGTCATCGCCCGACGAAAAGGCTAAGGCGCTACGCGACTTGGAGGTCGCGAAGGCTGTCGCTCGCAAGTTCGACTACTGGATGCAGCACTATAACCATCCGCCGGGCAAGTCGCATAGGGATGAACTTCTTGACTGGCTGGTGGCCGACCGCGGAGCTCGTTACGTGTCTAGCGACTACGGCGTGTTCAAGACGCTTGCCGAGGTTGCCTCAAAGATGGGTTACGACACCGTACCTGCCCCGTCGGAAGGGGAGTTCTTGGTGAAGATACGAGAGGCTGACGAGTGTGAGGAATATCGATGTGCCAGACGATAACGCGCACCAGCGGACAGCGCTCCGCGCCTCCGCTGAGCGCGAGCGTTACCCTTCAGCGGATGACTACCTACGTAACAATTCCCACTGCCGGACCGAAACCCTTTGCACTCTCACATTGCTCGTGTAGATTCGCCATAGACAATCAGGACGCGCGACGCGCCGGCTGACCCGCCTCCGCTGAAGCTTCGGTGGGCAGATCCCCGGGGCGCTGCCAAAGACCTGCCTACCGGCAGGCAGGTACGAAGGCTTCTTGGAGCCAAGACTCCAGGGAGCCTTTCTTCTTTAACTCGCGCGGCCGGTTGTCGGACCTGCCTACCGGCAGGCAGGCTTGGGAAACGCCATGACGGACACGGACATTGAAATCGCAATCGCGGCCAACGCCCTCGGCCCCAAGCAGGCTACGGTGGATGGTGTGACGGTCCAGCTCGAAGCCGTCGGCGCCGGTGCGGAGCATGTCGGCCAGGATCGGCTCGGCGCGATGTTTTTCCAGCCCCGTTCACGGGGCTTCGACCCCTCAGGGGGTTTAGACCAGGGCTTTTAGCCCTGGGTGGCCGGGGCGCATCCCTCTCTTCTTCTGTTTCATCTTCTTCCAGCACGCTTTCAGCGCGCTTACCCTCCGGCGGGGCCTTGGCCCGTCTGTGGTTCCTCGGGCTCCGTGCGTTCCAGGCGGTCGAACGTAGTTCCATCCGCATGATGCTTCCTCTGGTTGCGAACGTAGCCCACCACCCATGGCAGATCATTGGTGCCGAACACCACCACGCCGTAGCCGGCTTGCCAGTGGAGAAGCTTGCGGTTGGCAATCTCGTTGTTGATAAAGTGACTGCTGGCTCCCTTGAGCTTGCCGATCCAGCCGCTTATCAGTTCGTCGGGCGGCAGCGACGCCACGAGGTGGATATGATCGTCCGTTCCGCCTACTTCATGGAACGCTGCGCCGGGCGTACACATCACCCGCCCTCGAAGGAAACGGCGCGTCTGCGCTTCAATCATGTCCGCCAAGACGGGACTGTTATCCTTGACGTGCCAGGTGATGTGCAGGTTGATTTCAGAATATGCCCGTAGCGACATAGCGGCTCCTTTCGGCTAAAGCCCATTCTTGAAGCGCGCTGAAAGCGTGCTAAACGCAAAACAGAAACAAAGAAGAATAGTGCCGATTGTACCCAGGGCTAAAAGCCCTGGTCTACACTCCCCAAGGGATCGAAGCCCCGTGAACGGGGCTGCGGCTGTCGCCCAGAGCCAGGCCAACGGCATCCTTTGGGGCAAAGCCCCGTGAACGGGGCTGCTGCTGTCGCCCCCCCCCTTGGGGGCCTGCGGCATCCGGGGCTTTCATGATCGGTCAGTTTGAGTAGACGGCATTGAGCCCTGCTGCTAGCTGGTCCCGCCGCGACAATAAGTGCCGTGTATGGACCGTATTAGCCGGCCCCCGTGTCTTTGCCGTCCGGCAGGACTTACAATAGAGTACGGTAAGGAAGAATGCCTGTGCAACCAGAGCCATGTGGTCTGTACGACCCGCGATTTGAACATGACGCGTGCGGGATCGGAGCGGTTGTAAACATTTCCGGCCGGCGCGAGCGGAAGATCATCGAGTACGCCAGGCAGGTTATCCTGAACCTGCACCACCGCGGCGGCGCCGGCAGTGACGACGTCACCGGCGACGGCGCGGGGATTCTCGTGCAGATTCCACACGAGTTGCTCCGCGAGCTGGTCGGCAAGCTTGGCTTTTCGCTGCCGGCGCCTGGCGAGTACGGCGCGGCGATGGTTTTTGAGCCCAAGGACAAGAAGCTCGCCGCCGCCTGCGAGGGCCTGCTGGCCCAGGCTGTCGAGTACTACGGCATGAGGATGATAGGCTGGCGCGACGTGCCGGGCGACACGCGCGACCTGGGCGAGTTGGCGATCTCGGCCGAGCCGAAGGTGAGGCAGGCGTTCATCGACGCCGCGGGCATTGGCCCCGACGAGCTCGAACGCAAGCTCTACATGGCCCGGCGGCGTGGCGAAAGGCTCATTCGCGAGCAGCTTGGCCCGCCGGCGGATGATTTCTACATCTGCTCGATGTCCGCCAGGACCATGGTCTACAAGGGCATGTTCATGGCCCACCAGTTGTTCTCGTACTATCGGGACCTGGCCGATGAGCGCATGATCTCCGCCCTGGCGGTCGTCCACCAGCGATACAGCACCAACACGATGCCCAACTGGAAGCTCGCCCAGCCGTTCCGCTACATCGCCCACAACGGCGAGATCAACACCCTCAGCGGCAATCGCAACCGCATGCGGGCCCGCGAGAGAATCATGACAAGCCCGCTGTTCGGCGAGGGCCTGGCCGACCTGGTGCCCGTTCTCAGCCCCACCGCCAGCGACTCGGCCTGCTTCGACGCGACGCTGGAACTGCTCGTCCAGGGCGGGCGAAGCCTGCCCCACTCGATGATGATGCTGATACCCGAGGCATTCGGCGCGAGGTATCACATCTCCACCGACAAGCGGGCGTTCTACGAGTACCACACGACCATTCAAGAGCCCTGGGACGGCCCGGCCGCGATGGTCTTCACCGACGGGCGGACCATCGGAGGCACGCTGGACCGCAACGGCCTGCGGCCCGCGAGGTACGTTGTGACCAACGACGGGCTGGTCGTCCTGGGCAGCGAGGTCGGCGTGATCGACCTGCCGCCCGAGCAGATCCAGCAGAAAGGCCGGCTTCAGCCCGGCCTGATGTTCATGGTGGACACCGTCGAGCAGCGGATCGTCACGGACAACGAGATAAAGAGCAAGATCGCCCGCCAGAAGCCCTACCGCCGCTGGCTGAGCCAGAATCGCATCGAGCTTCGCGGGCTCTTCAGCGCGCCGGAGCCGCCCAAGGCTGATCCCGAGACGCTCTACCGCCGGCTGCGGAGCTTCGGCTACACGCGGGAGGACCTCCGGGCCATACTCGTGCCCATGGCCCGCGACGGCCAGGAGCCCGTCGGATCCATGGGCAACGACGCCGCCCTGGCTGTGCTGAGCGACAAGCCCAAGCTGCTCTACAACTACTTCAAGCAGATGTTCGCCCAGGTCACCAACC
>CAYOBS010000100.1:0-10887 GCA_964402305.1 uncultured Planctomycetaceae bacterium
GGGATCGTAAGGCCCTCCGGGCGCGACGACGCCGTGCGCGGCGTGCTGGGGTTCATGATATCGTTGACCGCCTCAGCCATTCTCGTGTTCATGCTGCTCCGCTCGCCCGAGCGCGGGCAGATACTCTTCGCGCTGTTCGCCGGGTGCTTCCTGGGAGTCTTCATCGGCCAGAAGGTCGTCCCCACGCGGACGAACCTGACGGCCTGGGCCGTGCCGGTGGCGCTTGGCGTGGGGCTGTACGTCCTGGCGGCCATCAGCGCCGTTCGCACCGGGCAGGGGGCGTGGATGGAGGTTCCGAATTACGCCCGTGTGCTGCCGATAGACTGGATGACCGCGGCGCTTGGCGGGGCGATGCTAGGCCACTGGGAGGACCTGCGGATGCGCGAGGCGAGACACATCGAAGATTCGCTGGATACCCTGCAAACTGAAGGTGGAGATTGATATGTCAAAGTGCGTAATAGGCGCGCAGTTGTTCACGGTTCGCCAATTCACCAAGACGATCGAAGACGTCGAGCGGACCTTCCGGAAGGTCGCCGACATCGGCTACAAGGCCGTCCAGATCTCCGCGTTTGGGCCGGTGGACTACAAGCAAGTCGCCAAGCTCATCAAGGACCACGGCCTGGTCGTCGGGGCCACGCACCATGGCTGGAACGAGTTCCGTAACGACCTGGATAGCGTCATCGCCCGCAACAAGGCATGGGGCTGCGATCACCCGGCCGTCGGCGCTTTGCCGTCCGAATATCGCAGCCTGGACGGCATCAAGAGATTCCTGGACGAGCTTGGCCCGGTCAGCGAAAGGCTCGCGGCCGAGGGGATGGACTTCTCGTACCACAACCACAACTGGGAGTTCGCCCGGCTCGACGGCCTCAACGAGACGTGGATGGATATGCTCCTGGCACTCAGCGAGGGCACGGGCCTGAACTTCGAGATCGACACCTACTGGGTCCAGGCCGGCGGGGCCGACCCGACGCTCTGGCTCAAGAAGTGCGCCGGGCGGATTCCGGTCATCCACTTCAAGGACATGTGCATCACGCCCGAGCGCGAGATTCGCATGGCCCCCATCGGCGAGGGCAACCTCGACTGGCCGGGACTGCTGGAAGCCGCCAACGACGGCGGAACGAAGTTCGCCTTCATCGAGCAGGACCTGACGTACGACCGCGACCCGTTCGACTGCCTGGCCTCCAGCTTCAGGTATCTGCAATCGCTGGGGGCGTGCTGAGAACGGAAATTTCGAATTTCTAAGCACGAAATCCTAAACAAATTCAAAGCACCAAATCCAAAATACGGCCAAACGTTCAAGCGGAAACCTACCATGACCAAGGTCGTGCAAATCTACGTTGCCCTCCTCGACGAAGGCACGGACGTATGGCAGCCGGTCCAGGCGGAACACCTGAGCGGCAACGTCTACCGCATACTCAGCCAGTCGTATGATCGGCAGATTGAATCTTGGCAATTCGAGCCAGGCGAGGTGGTCTTCTGCGAGATGATCGAGTCTAGTGAAGGACGCATCCTTGCGGCGACCAGGAAGGCCGATCGGTATTAACAGGGACAATAACCATCTTTGTTTTGGATTTTGTGCTTAGGATTTGTTTAGGACCTGCCTTCGCTGAAGCTACGGCAGGCAGGTTTCGTGCTTCGGATTTCGGATTTCACCACGTCGTACTCCAGCTTCGGTCTTCCCGTCCGTCGGCGGACGTCGGCCTGCACTTCGATGAGCACGTCGCGGACGCGGTTGATGAACGTCTCGGCGTCCATCTTGCAGGCCTCGTCGCGGTGGATCGGCTGGGCGTACTGGACGCTGATGCTGCTGCCCGGCGAGGGCAGCATCTGAGTGCGGGGCCAGGCCTCGTAGGCGCCGTCGAGAACGACCGGGACCGTCCACTCGGCCGAGCGCTGGGCCAGAAGCGCCACGCCCGGCAGGAAGCGGCCTATCCGCCCGTCCAGAGTCCGCGTGCCCTCGGCGAAAACCACCACCTGCCCGCCCGCCTTGAGCCGGCGCATCGCTTCCTTCATGGCCCCGGTGTCGGCAGTGCCGCGGTGGACTGGAAATGCGTTCAGTCCGGTTATGACCTGCTTGAAGAGCGGCACGTGGAACAGCGTGTCGCGGGCCATGAAGCTCATCGGCCTGCGAAGGGAGAAGGCCATGAGCACCGGGTCGAGGAAGCTCTGGTGATTGCAGATGTACACGGCCCCGCCGCGGGTGGGCTCGAAATGCCGGTTATAGACGCGGATTTTGCAGCCCAGCGAAATAGTGACCTGGAACAAGCGCCTCATGAATATGTAAAACGGGCTCGGGCCCGGCACGCCCTTGGGCAGCCGAAGGCCGGACAACTCGGGATTGGGAAAGCTCGTGGGGGACTTCAACGCGGGGCCCTCGCGTGTTGGAGCATCCGCTCGGTTACCTGGGCAATATCCATGTCCGACGTGTCGATCACCGTCGCGCCGCCGGGCACTCTCAGCGGGCCGACGGCCCGGCCGCGGTCGCGCCGGTCGCGATCCTCGATGGCCGCCAGCACCGCGTCGTAGTCAGCCTGCTGGCCGTGAGATCGAAGCTCCTCGCGGCGGCGCCTGGCCCGCTCGGCCGGGCGGGCGTCGAGGTAAAACTTCAGGTCCGCCTCCGGGAAAACCACGCTGCCCTGGTCCCGGCCCTCGGTGACGAAGCTGCCGAGCTGGCGCCCCAGGCGGCGCTGGAGCTCGACGAGCACCTCGCGCACGGCCGGGCTGGCGGCGGCGTATCGGCTGTTGGCGGAGACGCCCTCCGTGCGGATCTCGTCGGTCACGTCCAGGCCGTCAAGCAGCACGCCGATCCGCCCGCCCGTGGAGACCATGCGTATGTCCATGCCGCGGGCAAGTTCGGCCAGAGCGGCTTCGTCGGCAAGGTCTATCCCCTGGCGCAGCGCCAGCAGGGTTACGGCGCGGTAAGTCGCGCCCGTGTCCAGATGGGCTATGCCCAGGGCCTTGGCAAGTTCCCGAGCGGCCGTGCTCTTGCCGCAACCCGCCGGTCCGTCGATGGTGATAATCATGTCCCAAGCCCGCGCCGTACCGTACGGCTCAAAATAAATTGTGAATTGCCACAAGTTCGTAAATCCGAATCTCGGATTTACCAGTTCGCGACGGCCCGCAAACCTGCCGTCGAAACATGATAGTCGCCACAGCCCGCGGAATCCAGCGGTAGCCGGTAGCCGGTAGCCGGTTACAGAAAACCCAGCCATCCCAAGAAATCCGCCCCGACGTGTTGACAACGCCCGGCAACAGGCTAAAGTGAGATTCTGCCGATGCAATCAGCAACCCGCGGCCGTGGCGGAATTGGCAGACGCGCAGGCTTCAGGTGCCTGTTCCCTTATGGGAGTGAAGGTTCGATTCCTTTCGGCCGCAGTACCACGAAGCAGCCACCGCAAAACGGCGGCTTTTTCATGCGCCCTGCCGGGAACCAATTGCCGCCTCCCGCGTCCAACCCTGCGGAACTCAGGATACAGGCAGGATACCGGATAAGGAGACTGGGCTATGAGAAACGCAAGTTTGGTGGTGGCAATAGTGGTGCTGGTTGCGGCGGCGTGGGCGTGGTCGGTCCAGGACAATGCGGCGCCCGTGGCGCCCGCGGCGCCGGATGCGAAGGCTGCCCCGGCGGCGCCCGCGGCGCAGGCCGTGTCGGACAAGCACATCGACCTGGTGATCTGCCTGGACACCTCCAACTCGATGGATGGGCTCGTCGAGTCAGCCAAGCAGAAGCTCTGGGCCGTGGTCAACGAGTTGGCGATGGCAAAGCCAAGGCCCAATCTGCGGGTGGGGCTGTACCAATACGGCAACGACGGCCTAAATGTCGAGACCGGCTGGGTCCAGAACCTCTGCCCGCTGACCGACGACCTTGATTCGGTTTACGCCAAGCTCTTCCCGCTGCGTACCAACGGCGGGACGGAGTTTGTCGCCCGCGTGGTGAGGTCGGCCGTAAACGACCTGGACTGGAACATGGCCAAGGACACGCTTCGGGTGATCTACGTCGCGGGCAACGAGCCGGCGACCCAGGACGCCAAGTTCGGCCTTCAGGACATCTGCAAGGCCGCGGCCGGCAAGGGGATCATCGTCAACACGATCTTCTGCGGCGGCGTGGAGGAAGGCCGGCGGACGGGCTGGCAGGACGCGGCCACGTGGGCCGACGGGCAGTACGCGTCGATCGACCAGAACAGCGGCACGGTTGTGGTGGCCAGCCAGTACGACAAGAAGCTCGCCGAGCTTGGCGCCAAGTTGAACACGACGTACGTCGCATACGGCAAGGCCGGGGCGGTCGGCGCGGCCCAGCAGACTGCCATGGACAGCAGCGCGGGCAAGCTGAACGCCCCCGCGGCGGCTGAGCGCGCGGTGGCCAAGTCCACCGGGCTTTACCGCAACGCCGGCTGGGACCTCGTCGACGCCGCCAAGGAGAACAAGGTGGACCTCGACAAGATCCCCGAGAAGGACCTGCCCGAAAACATGCAGAAGATGACGGTCGGGGAGCGAAAGCAGTACGTGGCCGAGCAGGCGAAAAATCGCGCGGAAATCCAGGCCCAGATCAAAGACCTAAGCGCAAAACGCGACGTCGAGGTCAAGCAGAAGATGGCCGAGCAGGGGCTGGACGAGTCCAAGTCGATGGACAAGGCCGTTCGCGCCAGCATCCGTAGCCAGGCGGAAAAGAAGGACTTCAAGTTCGAGAAGAATTAAAAGAAGTAAGGCGGCACCAGGAGGGCCGATAGGACCAATAGGACTGATAAGACAAATAGGACGGACAGGATCCTTGAGTCGCTCAAGTCCTATCCGTCCTATTTGTCTTATCCGTCTTATTCTTCTTTCACCGGCTGCCGGCTACCGACCGCGTGCTACGGCCGCCTCAGACCTTCACGACAAACTTTTCACCCTTCTTGAGGTCGCAGCAGAATGCCGCCAGCAGTTCAGCCGTCTTCTGGAGGTCGCGAAGGTCGATCAACTCGACGGTGGAGTTGGTGACGTCCACGGCTTAACGCCAAGGGTTCAGGCTGCTGAGATTGGGGTCAGGCGGTATACGCGACCTAGTTTCTGGGCCTCGGAGATATTTCCGTTTCTCAGTGCGAGGCGAACTTTGTCGAGCTTGGCTGCATCTTCTGGTGACAGGTGCGGACCCCAAGCCTCAGGCGAATCGAGCAATTCGACGGTGACTTCGGCAGCGAAGTCCTTTTCACGAATCAGTTTTGTATGCTTTTGCCGAGTCATTATCGTCTCCGTTTGAAATCGTCAGTCCACTTCTGGGGATCTGGCCTGTAAGCGGTCACCAAGACGGCTGGGGAATCCTGCCCGCGCGGGAGGCCCCATACGGCATGTATCGCCCGCCGGTCGCTTCCCGCTTGGAGGACCAACACGCAAGGTCCTTTGGGATAATTGGGATAATCCTCAACCATTCGCGCCTCGGCCAAGCCGGCGATAACTTCACCGGCCAGTATACCGTCTTCGGCAAGTTCGTCATAACCATGTTCGGATATGCGAAACTCACCGGTACTGACAAGCTTCTGAACCTGCCGAAGTGTCGAACTCATGCCTGGATCATATCACAATGAAACTCAAGAACACAAGGCATCGCAGTTACAGACGGCAGTTGTCAAGTCCTGGCTTCCTTCCTTCCTTCCTTCCTTCCTTCCTCTGCGCTCTCCGCGCCCTCTGCGCGAGATACTCCTTTTTCACACCTTCACCACGAACTTTTCGCCCTTCTTGAGGTCGCAGCAGAATGCCGCGAGCAGTTCGGCCGTCTTCTGGAGGTCGCGAAGGTCGATCACCTCGACGGTGGAGTGCATGTAGCGGTTGGGGATCGAGACGATGGCTGACGGCACGCCGCCGTTGGCGGTCCAGAAGACCTGGGCGTCGGTGCCGCCGGTCTGGCTGAAGGTCTCGACCTGGTATTTGATCTTTTTCTTGTCGGCGACCTTGCGAAGGCGGTCGACGAGGACAGGGTGGTTCTCCCGCCCGATGGCGAGGGTGGGCCCCTGGCCGAGCTTCACCTCGCCGTGCTGCTTCACGTCGATGCCCGGCGTGTCGGTCGCGTGGGTCACGTCCACGGCGATGCCGGCGTCGGGCTTTACGTTGAAGACCTGCATCTTGGCGCCGTTGCAGCCCGTCTCTTCCTGGATGCTGCTGCCGGCACACACGCAGCAGTTGACGCCTTTTTCCCTGGCCATGCGGAGGGCCTCGATGGCGACCCACGTGCCGGCGCGGTTGTCAAAGGCGCGGGCGACGGCGATGTTCTCGTCAATCATCTCGAAGTCGTCGACGAACGTGATCGGGTCGCCCACGGCCACCTTCTTCTTGGCGGCGTCGGCGTCGGCGGCCCCGATGTCGATGAACAATTCGTGGAACTTCAGCGGCTTGGGATCCTTGTCCTTCTCCGCCAGGTGAATGGCCGAGGCGCCCACCACGCCGCGCACGACCGCCTTGGCGGCGTGGATGTTGACGCGCTTGCCGCGGACGAGATTCGGGTCCACCCCGCCGATCCGCTGGACGTAAAGGAAGCCCTTTTCGTCGATGTGCTTGACCATCATGCCGATCTCGTCGACGTGCCCCTCCAGCAGGATCCGCGGCGAGCCTTTGCGGTTCAGCACCGCCACGGCATTGCCGTAGCTGTCGGTGATCACCTCGTCGGCGACCTTTCGGGCGTAGTCGCACCATATTCTCTGCCCAGCCGCCTCGAATCCGCTCGGCGTCGGCGTGGTCAGCAGTTGCTTGAGGAAGTCCAGCGATTGCTTGCGCATTGTCAGGTCCTTTTGAACTTTTCCGGGCCCGGCCCGGGTTTTGCTTCCGGTCCGCACATGCCGCTAAATGGAAGTCGCCACAAATCTAGCCCATCGGCCGGACGTTGGCAAGAGCCTGGAGCGAAAGCCTTGCCGCGGCGGCGGCCGGGGCGTACACTGAAGAGCTTATGAACGGTCCGTATTTGGCTCGGCGTTACCTCGTCGGCTTCGACAGCCGCAGGCTTGGGCACATATTCACCGACGTCCTCGTGCTCGGCAGCGGCGTGGCGGGCTTGCGCGCGGCCCTGGAGGCCGCGCAGTACGGCGAGGTCATCCTGGCGACCAAGGCGGGTGTGGAGGACTCCAACTCGTACTTCGCCCAGGGCGGCCTTGCGGCGGTGATGGACCCGGATGACTCGCTGGACAGCCACATCGCCGACACACTGGCCACCGGGGCCGGGCTTAGCGACGAGAACGTCGTCCGGCACGTCATCTCCGAGGCCCCGCGGCACATTCGCGAGATGGCCCAGTGGGGCGTGGGGTTCGACACCTCCGGCGGTCGGCTCAGCCTCGGGCGCGAGGGCGGGCACAGTTGTTCGCGGATCGTGCATGCCAACGGCGACTCCACCGGCCGGGCGCTGGTGGAGGTCCTCGAGCAGCGCTGCCGGCAGTCCGAGCGGATCAAGATATTCAATCACTGTTTCGTCCTCGACCTGGTCACCGACCCTCCCGCGGGCGGCCCGGGCAGCCGGTGCATCGGCGTGCTGACGTTCCATCCTCGCTATGGATACCAGCTCATTCTTGCCCGCAGGACCATCCTTGCCGCCGGCGGGGCGGGCATGCTGTGGCGCGAGACGACCAACCCGAGTGTTACCACCGGCGACTCGCTGGCGATGTGCTTCCGCGCGGCCGTCGTGCTGGCCGACCTGGAAATGATGCAGTTCCACCCGACGACGCTCTACGTCGCCGGCGCGACGCGAAGCCTGATATCCGAGGCCGTGCGAGGCGAGGGCGGAAAGCTCGTCGACCGCCACGGCTGCCGCTTCATGCCGGACTACGACCCGATGGCCGAGCTTGCCCCACGCGACGTTGTCAGCCGGGCGATACTCGATCACATGGTCAAGACCAACAGCACGCACGTCTTCCTGGACGTGCGGCACATCGGCGCGGAGGCATTCGCCGCGCGTTTTCCGGACATCGACCGCTGCTGCCGGGCATTCGGCATCGATCCCGGGACGGACCTGCTTCCGGTTCACCCGGCCGCCCATTACCACATCGGCGGGGCTTCGGCGGACCTGGACGGGCGGACGAGCCTTGACGGCCTGCTGGCCTGCGGCGAAGGCGCCTGCACATTGCTGCACGGGGCCAATCGCCTGGCCTCCAACAGCCTGATCGAGGCCCTGGTTTTCGGCCAGCGCTGCGGCGAGGTGGCGGGGCGGGAGGCGGCCCAAAGTCCCGCGTCGGAGGCCGCGCCGAGGATCGAGTGGCACAACTTGCCCAGCGAGCGGACCGAGCTGGACCTGGCCGACATCCGCAACTCGCTGCGCTCGGTCATGTGGCGGAACGTCGGGATCGCGCGGCGCGGCGAAAGACTCGCCGAGACGATCGACATCGTCGCGTTCTGGGGCCGGTACATGCTCGACAAGGAGTTCAACGACCCCGCCGGCTGGGAGGTGCAGAACATGCTTACCGCCGCCTACGGGATCAGCCAGTGTGCCCTGAGCCGCACGGAGACGCGAGGCGTGCATTTCAGAGAGGACTTCCCGCGGAGCGATGAAAACTGGCGCCGCCATCAGTTCGTCCGAAGGACCGAGCACCAGCTTGTCGTGCAGTAGGAAGTCAGAAGGCAGAAGTCAGAAGGCAGAAGTCAGAAGGCAGAAGGCAGAAGTAGGAAGGCGGAAGTAGGAAGGCGGAAGTAGGAAGTCAGAAGGCAGAAGTCAGAAGGCAGAAGGCAGAAGGCAGAAGGCAGAAGGCAGAAGGCAGAAGTAGGAAGGCGGAAGTAGGAAGTCAGAAGTAGGAAGTAAGAAGTAGGAAGTAAGAAGTAACAAAGAGAAGCAGCAAGAGAAGCAGCAGAAGAAGAAGAAGAAGAAGAGAAGAAGCAAAAGAAGAAGTGTCTGAAGCCCAGGGATAGCAATCCCTGGGAATGGAGTCGCCTTATGCCCGTCACGCCGATCAGGCCGAGGTGGAAGTCGGCCATGACCGACCGCGAGCGGTTCAACAACCAGATGCACTACAAGCCGGTTGACCGCTGCTTCAACATGGAGTTCGGCTACTGGCAGGAGAACTTCACGGCCTGGCCGATGTTCGTGGAGAACGGCATCCGCAACAACTCCGAGGCGGATGAGTTTTTCAGTTTCGACCGCATCGCCAACTGGGGCGGCATGGGGTGGATGCACCCGGGCTTCACCGAGGTGGTCATCTCCGAGACCGACACCCACAAGATCATCAGGAACGGCCAGGGCTTGCTGGCCGAGGTGCCCAAGGACGGGCATTCGACCATCCCGCACTACCTCAAGAGTTCCATCGAGACGCCGGAGGACTGGGAGCGGATCAAGGCTGAGCGGTTCCGCATCGACGACCCGGCCCGCAAGGTCGATGTCGGGGCGCTCAAGCAGCGCCACCCGAGCGGCCGGGACTACCCGCTGGGCGTCTTCTGCGGGTCGATGATCGGCCATATCCGCGACATGCTCACCTTCGAGGGCCTCTGCTACGCCTGCCACGACTATCCGGAGATGGTCGAGGACATGGTCGAGACGGCGTGCCGGCTGACCGAGAACGTGCTGGACCAGGTGCTGGGCAAGGTGGACTTCGACTACGCCAGCGGGTGGGAGGACATCTGCTTCAAGAACGGGCCGATAGTTTCCGTGCCGTTCTTCCGCGACGTGGTCACTCCGCGCTACAGGCGCATCGGCGACAGGCTCAGGGACAACGGCATCGACATCTGGTACACCGACTGCGACGGCGACGTCAGGCCCGTTCTGCGGCTTATGATGCAGGGCGGGATCAACTGCCTGTTCCCGTTCGAGGTGAACGGCTGCGCCCATCCGGGGGAACTGCTGGCGGAGTACGGCAAGGACCTTCGCATAATGGGCGGCGTGGACAAGATCGCCCTCGGCAAGGGCCCGGCTGCGATCCGCAAGTACATGGACACGCTCGTGCCGCTGGTCGCCCGCGGCGGCTACATACCCTTCTGCGACCACCGCTGCCCGCCGAACGTCACGCAGGAAAACTACCTCTACTACCTGGACCTCAAGGAGCGGATGTTCGGCATGAAGTGACGGCCCGAATGTTGACGTGGATGCGCGGGGTAATCAAAGACTTCTTAGCAATGATGAACGCAGATAAACGCAGATAAAAGCATCTTGTCCTCTGCGCTCGTTGCGTTGAACTGCGGTTTATATCTGTTTTTATCTGCGTTCATCTGTGTTCATCGTTGCCATCTTCTGTGTCTTCTCCTCACTCCATCGGGTACTTCAGCCCCCACTGGGCGCGGATGTCGTCCAGGAGCTTCATGATCGAGAGGGTCTCGTCGAGCGGCATGATGTCGGATTCTCTCTTGCCGGCAGCGAAGCAGCGGGCGACTTCGTCGATCTCGTAGTTGAAGCCGTTGCCGGCCACCGGCGGGGCGATGGCCTCGGGGTTCTTGCCGTTGACCATCAGCGTCAGCTCGCTGCCGCGCCACCACTGGTTGTGCAGGTGGATTCGCCCTTCGGTGCCCAGCAGCCAGGCCTCCATCGGCGTCTGCGTGCGGACGCCGGTGGCCATCACGGAAATCCGCCCGCCGTCGTACTTGACGACCATCCCGGCCTGCTCATCGACTCCGGTTTCGCCGATGTGCGCCTCTGCCGCCACGGCCGCCGCCGGCCCGAAGAACATGCTCGACAGGCTGATGGGGTAAATCCCCACGTCCAGCAGGCCGCCGCCGGCAAGGTCGGCGTTGAGGAGGCGTTTGGACGGGTTCCATTCGCCGCGGAAACCGAAGTCCGCCATGATCATCCGAAGTTCGCCGATCGCGCCGGCATCGACCAGTTCCTTTGCCTTGCGGATCGGCGGCAGAAAGCGGGTCCACATGGCCTCCATGAGGAACAGCCCGGCGGCGCGGGCGGAGTCGATCATCTCGCTCGCCTGGGCGGCGTTGACGGCAAAGGGCTTTTCGCACAGC
>CAYOBS010000101.1:0-10823 GCA_964402305.1 uncultured Planctomycetaceae bacterium
GGAGGTACGTGGTATGCCCAAAGGCACGGTCAAGTGGTTCAATGATGCAAAGGGCTTTGGATTCCTGCGGATCGACGGTCAAGAAGACGACATTTTTGTCCACTACTCGGCCGTCAAAGCCGAGGGGTTTCGCTCTCTGAGCGAGGGTGAACCAGTGGAGTTCGACGTTGTGCAGGGGCCCAAGGGCATGAAGGCCGAGAACGTCGTCCGCGCGGAGGCCTGACCGCGGGCGCGACCGCACCGCCGCGGGCGAGCGGCGCTAGGGCATAGGTCCCAGGGATTGCTATCCCTGGGCTTCTTTCCCTGCTCCTGCTGCCTATTGCCTTCTCGTCCCGCTATTTTCGGCGGATCATGCGGTTGAGCCCGGCGACGATCGCTCGCACGGCCGCCTGAGTGATGTTCGTGTCTTTGCCGACTCCAAAAAGCACACTGTCATCGGGAAGCTTCAGTGGAACGTACGCCACCGCGCAGGCGTCGGCGCCCTTGCCGATGGCCTGCTCGTGGTAATCATCCACCTCGAAGCCGCACGCGCCGAGTTTGGCAAGTGCGTGCATGAAAGCCGAGATAGGCCCGTTGCCGTCGGCGGTCACCGTCTTTGGCTCGCCATCGACCAGCAGGCGGATTTCGCCGTGAACCAGCGTGGGGTTGGCATCGTCAGGCCGCGGCCAGTAGCCCACCAGCGAGTAGGGGCCTCGCGGCTCGACGAACTCCTTCTGGAATATGTCGAAGACCTCCTGGCTTGATATCTCGCGCCCGACCTGGTCGGAGTATTTCTGCACGGCCATGCCGAGCTCGGAATGCATGGCCTTTGGGACCTCCATGCCGTAGTCCTGCTCGAGCACCCAGGCCACGCCGCCCTTGCCGGACTGGCTGTTGATGCGGATCAGCCGCTCGAACTTCCGCCCGAGGTCGCCCGGGTCAACGTGCAGGTAGGGCACCTTCCAGAGGGCGCCGAACTTGCCCGGCGCCTCGCCAAGCCGGCGGATGCCCTTGCGGATGGCGTCCTGATGCGAGCCGCTGAAGGCCGTGAACACGTACTGCCCGCTGTAGGGCTGGCGGTAGTAGATGGGCATGCCCGTCAGCCTCTCGACCGCGGCGGCGATGCTGCTGAGCCGGCGGAAGTCCAGGTGCGTGTCGATGCCGCGCGAGTGGAGGTTGTTGGCCAGAGTTACGATGTCAACGTTGCCCGTCCGCTCCCCGTGGCCGAACAGCGTGCCCTCGACCCTGTCGCCGCCGGCCTGGATGGCCAGTTCCGTCGCCGCCACCGCCATGCCCTGGTCGTTGTGGGCGTGCAGGCTTATCAGCACCTTCTCCCGGCTGGGGAACTTGCGGATGAACAGCTCGATCATGTCCGCGTAGTGATTTGGCGGCCTGCGCTCGACGGTGGCTGGAAGGTTCAGGATCATCGGCCGCTCGGTCGTCGCCTTGCCCCACTCGTCAAAGGCCGCCTGGCAAATCTCCAGCGCGAAGTCGGGGTCGGTGTCGGTGAACTCCTCGGGCGAGAACTCGAAGCGGATGTCGCTTGAGCTCATGGAATCGGCCAGGGCGCGGATTTGACGCACGGCCGATCTCACCATGTCGATGGTCTGCTTCCGCGAGAGGTCGAATACCTGCTGCATGTGCAGATCGCTTGTGGCGCAGTAGGCGTGGATTATGCCGCGCGGGATTCCGGCGAAGGACTCGAATGTCTTGTCGATCAGGTGCTTGCGGCACTGGGTCAGGCCCATGATGAACACGTCGCCGGGGATGTGGCCTTGCTCGATGAGCCGGCGCGTGAAGTCGAAGTCGTCGCGCCCGGCCGAGGGGAAGGCCACCTCGATGTGCTTGAAGCCTATGTCGCAAAGGAGCTTGAAGTACTCGAGCTTCTGGTCGGGGTTCAGCGGGTTTGGCAGGGCCTGGTTGCCGTCCCGCAGATCGACCGAGCACCAGATGGGGCTTTTGGTGATCATTCGACCGGGCCACTGCCGGTCCGGCAGGTCGATCTGCTTCGGCGCGACGTACTTGGGCACGCTTGTGGACACGGGTTTCTCCTTCACATTCCGCCGGCTCGATACGCTATCTTCCGGCGCTGCATATCTCGCATATCTAAAAGCTTCCTACATTCAAACAGGGCCAACAAAAAAGGCCCCACGATCCTTCGCGAATCGCGGAGCCGTCATTTCGTTACAACCGGAAAGAGGTCCGCGACCCGTCAGCGCAGCAGGAGCCCGGTAAGCAACGCTAGAGCCAGGCTGTCTCGCCAATGGACCATACTTGGACCTCTGCCATTATTCTATCGGCCATTCCGGCCAGGATGCAAGCGGTTTTCCTGGCTGTTTCTTTCGGCATGATTCGGCCGGCGGGAAATTAAAATCGGGTGGCCGGCTGTTCTGGCCGACCACCCGATATAGTCCGCGGCCCGGAACACAAGGCCGCGGTCGTCCGCTGCACTCCGCAGTGCAAGGATGCACGAGCCGCCCCACACCATAAGGCCCTCCAGGGCAGGCCCGCGAGAGGGTAACCCCGTCAGGTCATGAAGTTCGTGGCCTTCTCGACGGCGGCCAGCAGGCTGCCGGCGGAGATCGGCCTGGCCAGGAATCCGTCGCACGCCCGCGACGAGGCCCACTGCCGGCCCGCGGCGGTGGTGCCGGCGGCGCCGGTGCCGGTTACAGCCAGCACCTTGGCTGCTTCCAGGCCGTCGGCGTTCTTGATCATCCGGCAGACGGCCTGGGCTTCCTGCCGGTCGTCAGGCAGGTCCACAACCACCACGTGGGGGCGGAACTGCTGGGCCATCATGCCGGCCTCGAACTCGCTGTGGGCCACGCGAAGGTCGTATCGCCCGGCCGAGTTGATCTGCTCGGCCAGTGCGCGGGGCAAGTCCGTCGAAAGCACGATGATCCGGCAAACGCCCTGGTCCAGGCCGTCCAGCGGGATGTCGTGTGCCCGCATGAACGCGATCAGTTGCGGCAGGGGAATCCGCCTGTCCCGGCTGCCGGGGATGCGGTAGCCGCGAAGCTTGCCGCTGTCAACCCACTTGCTCACCGTGCGCGGCGCGACGCGGCATATCCGCGCCACTTCGCCGGTCGTCAGGACTTCTTTCTGTCCGGTAGCTCGCATGGCTTTTGCGCTTCCCAATCTTCATCGGCCTGCGGGGCGGCGGCTTTAGTAAGGCCCGGAGGAAATGCTCGATGAGAAATGTTCAATGCTCAATGCTGGTGCCGCGGCCTGAAGCCTGCCGCTTGCCGCCTGTAGCCTGTAGCCCACCTCTGTTTCCCCGCGCCCGCTGGCCTTGGCTATAGGTCTTATAGGACCCATAGGACCTATGGCCCATTGCTTCCCCCCGCGCCCGCGTGTCTTTGTCTTGCCGGCTACTCACCGGCTACCGGCTACCGGCTACCATTTCCCCCCGCGCAGCGGGTATAGTGCGGCTTTACAGGAGAGCCGAAGTTGCCGGACTTGCTTGCCGAACTCAACGAGCCGCAGCGCCAGGCCGTCACGCACGTTGACGGCCCGCTGCTTGTCCTGGCCGGGGCCGGGTCGGGCAAGACCCGCGTAATTACCCGGCGCGTGGCTTACCTCGTCCAGCAGGGCGTCGCGCCGTGGAACATCCTGGCGATCACCTTCACCAACAAGGCCGCCGGCGAGATGCGGCATCGCGTCGACGCCCTGAACGTCCCGCGCGGGACGCTGCTGTGCACCTTTCACGGGCTGTGCGCCAGGCTGCTCGGCGAGTTCGCCGCCGAGGCCAACCTCGCCCGGAATTACTCCATCTACGATCGCGACGACCAGCTCCGCGTCGTGAAGGACGCCGTCAAGAAGCTCGAGCTGCCGCCCGAAACATTCAGGCCCGCCCGCGTCCTGGCCCTGATCTCTAACGCGAAGAACGAGATGAAGTCGCCCGAGCAGTATGCCCTGGAGATGGCGGATGACCCCTTCGGGCGGCGGGCGGCGGAGGTCTACCGCAGCTACCAGAAGATGCTCGACGCCGGCAACGCCCTGGACTTCGACGACCTGCTGATGCGGATGGCCTTTCTGCTTCGCGACCGGCCCGACATCAGGCAACTTCTGGGCCGGCGGTACAAATACATTCTCATAGACGAATATCAGGATACGAATAACGCCCAGTACATCCTTGCCCACGGCATGGCGATGGAGCACGAGAACATCTGCGTCACGGGCGACCCGGACCAGAGCATCTACGCCTGGCGCGGGGCGGACATACGGAACATCCTCGAGTTCGAGGCCGACTACCCCAACGCCGCCGTCATAAGGCTGGAAGAAAACTACCGTTCGAGCAGGCCGATCCTTACGGCCGCGTCGAAGCTCATCGCCCACAACTCGCAGCGCAAGGACAAGACGCTCTGGACTCGCCGCCAGGGCGGGCAGGACGTGCATGTGGTCTACTGCGACGACGAGCACGCCGAGGCCCGCGAGATAGCCCGGCGCCTCGCCCAGCGCCGCCTGGCGGGCGGGCGATACGACGAGGCGGCCGTGTTCTACCGCGTCAACTCGCTGTCCCGCGTGCTGGAGGACGTCTTCCGCAAGAGCGGCATCCCGTACCGCATCGCGCGCGGCGTGGAGTTCTACAACCGCAAGGAGGTCAAGGACGTCCTGGCGTACCTGCGGCTGATGGTCAACGGGTCCGACGATCTTAGCTGCCGGCGGATCATCAACACGCCGGCACGCGGAATCGGCGCAACCACCGTAAGCAGGCTTGCCGGCGCGGCCGGGGGGCTGGGCCTTTCGCTTCTGGAGATCTGCCGGCAGCCCGAGGCCGCGGGCATCAAGGCGGGCGCGGCCCAAAAAGTCCGCCAGTTCGCCGGGCTGATCGGCAAGCTCGCCTCGCGTCTTGACCGCCCGGCCAGCAAGGTCGTCGAGAGCGTGATCGTCGACAGCGGCCTGAGGGCCTCGTTTTCCAGCCAGGGCGAGGAAGACAAGCAGATCGTGGCGAACATCGACGAGCTCGTGTCAACCGCCGCGGAGTTCGAGCAGGAATACCCCGACGCCCGCCTGCCGGACTTCCTCCACCAGGTCGCGCTCGTGTCGGACACCGACCACTTCGAGGGGGCGGGAGGGGCCGTAACGTTCATGACGCTCCACGCCGCAAAGGGCCTGGAGTTTCCGGCCGTGTTCATTGCCGGCTGCGAAACGGGCCTGCTGCCGATGGTCCGCCTGGATGAGGACAACCGGTCCGGCAGGGATGCAAGTTGGCATTCGCGCCGTGCCGAGCAGGCCATGGAAGAGGAGCGCCGGCTTGCCTTCGTTGGCATGACTCGGGCGATGCACGAGCTGACGCTCACGTGCGCCCGCCGGCGGCGAGTCCGGGGCCAGTTGACCCCGCAGGCGGCCTCGCAGTTTATCGAGGAGATCGGCAGCGAGTTCGTCCGCTTCGAGGACACCACCACGGGTGACACCGAAGGCCACGTCGCCCGCCGCCACCACCGCGGGGGATTCTACGACGACGTCGGCGAGCGCGCCGCCATCGAACGCGCCGTGGAGTCCGCCGGCGCCCGCGGGCGTGCGCGCGGCGACGAGGCCCGCGGCGACGAGGCGTCCGGCGAGTTCGACATGCCGGACGAGCCGCCTCCACCGGTCGAGTATGAACACCTCGTCGTCAACAGCCGGGTGCGGCATCGGAAGTTCGGCCTCGGAAAGGTCATCGGCCTTCGCAATCACTGGCCTCAAACGCGGGCGGAAATAATCTTCGACAACTTCGGCCACAAGACCATCGTCCTGAGCCAGGCACACCTGGAAGTGCTGAACAGCGACGAGTGGATGTGAGCGGCGCGGCCTACGGCCTGCCTACCGGCAGGCAGGCCGCGAATGCTCAATGCTCAATGCTCAATGCCAAATGCCAAATGCCAAAAACGCCGGGGTAGCGGACACATCATCGAAAAACGGCTTGCCCTTTGGAGTGTCCCGGCGCGCCGGGACCGCTTTGGATTGCATTCCCCCATCGCGGCCCGTCCGTGTTCAATCCAAAGCGGCGTCTGCGCCGCCGCACTCCAAAGGCTTCGCGTTCTCGAAGAGTTTGTTGCAAAACGGCAAAGGCTCCTCGTTTTCGCGGTGTTTGCCACAAACCGGCCCCTTCTTGATCGCCCATCACCCGAGCAGTTCGGCGAGCGATGAGCGTGCTGTGTCGGTCTGCCCGGCGTCGAGTGCGTCGGCGGCGCGGGCCAGCAGGGCTTCCTGGCGGTCGGTGAAGGCCGCGGTGAGTTGGGGGTCGAAGTCAGCCAGGCCGAGGGCGTCGATGATGCGTGCGGCAAGTTCGTCCAGTCCTTGACCGGTCGGGGCGCACACGGCCGCATCGGCGTCGGGCGGCGGGGGGATCAGGTCGATCTTCGTCGCCACGGCAAGCATGGGCACAGCCGCGGGCGTCGCGGGCGGCGTCGCGCCCGGCGGGAGGCGGAGTTTATCGAGCCAGTCGGGCAGGGGTTCCAGGCGTCCGGCGCCCAGGAGCAGCACGAGGTCGGCGGCGGCGATTCGACGGGCGCTTCGTCGCACGGCCTCGGCGTCGACGCCATCGGCGGTCTCCCACAGGCCGGCGGTGTCGGTCAGCCAGACCGGCAGGCCGCGAAGCAGAGCCAGCTCGCGGACCCAGTCGCGTGTCGTGCCGGGGCGGTCATGTACTATGCTCGCGGCCCGGCCTAGAAGGGCGTTGGCCAGCGTGCTCTTCCCCGCGTTTGGCGGCCCTGCCAGGACGACCTCGGCGTATCGGCCGGCGGGCGGGCAAAGCACGCGGCGCATCATCGCCCGGCGTCTGGCCGCCGCGCGCAACGCGGCTGAGAAGGCGGCGAGTTCGCCAATACTGGCTGACGTTCCGGCCTGGCGCGAGATGCTATCGAGCACTTCGGCAGCCAGTTTGCTAAGCCCTGCCGACCACTGCCAGGTAAGCGCCGACGCCACGCGCGCGCTTGCGGCGGAGGGCAGCACCTCGAGCATTTCCTTGCCGATGGCGGGGTTGTGCATGGCGGGGTGATCGGGTCGGAAGCAGTCGGTCACGCCCGCCCTTGCGGGCACGACGGCGCCGAGGTCCAAGAGCCTGCGGAGCACCGCGGCTGCGACGGCGGGGCCGCCGTGAATGTTAATCTCGGCCAACTCGCCGCACCTGGCGACGATCGCCTGGTCGATGACCCGCGCGCCGTCGACTATGTGCCCCAGTTGCAGCTCGCCCTGGTCGCCAGTCTGGCCCCGGCCGCCGGATGCGCTTGGCCGAAACGCCTCCGCGAGGATCGCCTCGGCGGCCGGGCCACGCAGCGACAGCACCGCGATCCCACCCCGCCCGGGCGGGGTTTGCATCGCGACGGTGGTAGGGCAGGTCGGTTGGTTCATGGCGCTACCCAGGGATTGCACCTTTGTACTCCTGCACCCAGGGATTGCCACCGGCCCCTAAGGGGTCCCTGGGCTTGCAGAAGGTCTCATAGGTCTTATAGGACTCATAGGACCTATGGCTCCCGGCTACTGGCTCCCGGCTCCCGGCTACTGGCTTCGCCTTTGGCTACGCCGCGGCAAGCCCGACTACCGGCTCCCGACTACCGGCTACTATTGCCCAGCAGGGAGTTGCAGTACGCCAGGGCCGCGCCGCGGATGGTCAGGTCGGGGACGATGGCCTGGACGATCTCTCCGCCGCCGGCCCGGTCGCATACCAGTTCGGCGTCGCCGCCGGTGACTATCACCGTGGGCCACTGGCCCAGTTCGGTGGCGTATGCCTCGGCCAGTTCGCGAAGTGCGCCTCGGGCCGTCGCGAGGATGCCGCCGATAATCGCCTGCGAGGTGTCCTTGCCGAACACCCAGGACGCGGCCTGCATCCGCACTCGCGGAAGCTGGGCGGTCTTGTCGTGGAGTGCGTCGGCCGACATGTTCAGCCCCGGCAGAATGGCCCCGCCGAGGAACACGCCCTCGGCGCTGACGCAGTCCACCGTTATCGCCGTGCCGAAATCCACCACCACGCAGGCCGTGCCGAGCCGGTCGTAGGCGGCCACGGCGGCGCACAGGCGGTCTGTGCCGATCGCCCGCGGATTGGGCAGGTCGGTGGGCATCGGCAGCGGCAGGTCCCGCCCGACCACGAGCACCGGCTGGCCGAGGCACTCGCCGGCGGCGGCCTCCAGGGCCTTCAGGGCCGACGGGTTCACGCTGACGGCCACGACCCTGCGCGGCTCGGGGATCGTGTTCCACAACTCAGCCAGGGCCGCACCCAGGCGGCTCAACTGGCCGACGGGAATGACCCGCATCTCGGTGACATCGTCGCCGCGGACGTGCGCGAAATGCACCGCCCAGTTGCCCACGTCGCAGGCCAGGACGTTCGGGATTTCAATTATGTCTTCACTCATGGTTGTGCGCGAAGGCGCTCAAGGACTTCCCATATTCTATCGCACAGCGGCGCCAGGCCCTTGCCGGTAACGGCGCTGATGCCGAACACCTCGACGCCGAGTGCGTCCCGCAGGCTTGCCAGTTGCTCGTCGGCGTCGGTGAGGTCCATCTTGTTGGCAACGACGATCTCGGTCTTGTCGGCCAGGGCCTTGGAATACTCGCCCAGTTCGCGCCGGATGGCGTGATAGGCCGCGGCGGCCCCGGCGCGCCGGGGGTCGATGGGGCACACGTCGAGCATGTGCAGGATTATCCGCGTCCTCTCGACGTGCTTGAGGAACGCGATGCCGAGGCCGGCGCCCTGGTGGGCGCCCTCGATGAGCCCGGGAAGGTCCGCCATCACGAAACGGCGGTAGTGCGTCAACTCCACGATGCCCAGGTACGGGCAGAGCGTGGTGAAGGGGTAGTCCGCTATCTTCGGGCGGGCGCGGCTCAGGTGCGACAGCAGGGTGCTCTTGCCCGCGTTGGGCATGCCGACCAGGCCGACGTCGGCAATGAGCTTGAGCTCCAGGCGCAGGCGCCGCTGCTGGCCGGGCTGGCCCGGCTCGCACTGCCGCGGGGCCTGGTTGGTGGCGCTCTTGAAGTGAGTGTTGCCGAACCCGCCCTTGCCGCCGATGGCGACGCATATGCGGTCGCCCGCCACGGACAGGTCCCTGAGCATCATGCCCGTGTCGGCGTCGTGGATGATCGTGCCGGTCGGCACGCGGACGACCTCGTCCCGGCCGTTTCGGCCGTGACAGTCCTTGCCCCTGCCGTGCCCGCCCCGCTGGCCCCTCCAGTGGTGCTTGCCGGTAAGGTGCTGGAGGGTGGTCAGCGAGTCGTCCGCCTGGAGATAGACGCTTCCGCCATTGCCGGCGTCGCCGCCGGACGGGCCTCCTCGCGGGATGAACTTCTCGCGCCGAAAGGCCATGCAGCCGTTGCCGCCGTCGCCGGCAATGGCGTGGATCTCCACCTCGTCAACGAATATCGCTCTGGAGAATTCCTGGTCTTCCATCGCCCTGTCGCCGCCGCGCCCGGTGGCGCAAAAAAACCGAAAAAAGAGGATGGCGCCCGGGCCATCCTCGCATGCTCATTGTATCCGCCCCGCGTGGCAGCAACCGCGCGCGAGCGGCCGACGGACTCAGGCGATTACCACATCCACGAAACGCCCGCGGAACCGGACCGAGCCTTCCTTGAGCGCAAAGAGCGTGTGGTCGCGTCCGTGGCCGACATTGTGCCCGGCCTTGAAGGGCGTGCCGACCTGGCGAACGATAATGCTGCCGGCCTTGACGGCTTGTCCGCCGAACATCTTCACGCCGCGGCGCTGACCGTTGCTGTCTCGCCCGTTCCGCGTCGAACCTTGTCCCTTTTTATGTGCCATGTAACAACTCCTGCTGTCGCCGTCTTGACTGCCGCGGTTCAGCCGATGCGCACCGGCCGCACCGCCAAACCCCGTAGGATACTACCCGCCCGCCGGCGTGTCAATGCTACTTTTCCCGCGCTACCGCATGACCCAGTGCTGCTTGGTGAGCTTGGGCGCCAGGTGCCGCCGGGCGGCCTTTTCGCCCGGAATGGCATACTGGAGTTCCAGCGTCTTGACCAGCAGGAGCTTGTTCTTGGTGACGGGGTGTTCCTGACCTCGCCAGTCCGGCTCGACCACGGTAATGGGCGCCGGCAGGTCGACCGACGTGGTCTCGCCGCTCAGGCCGCCGAGAAAGATACTTACCTTGCCGGCATTGGGATCGAAGTCCGGCCAGATCGCGACGCTGCTCTTGGCGTTGTCCTCGCCCTGGAGGAGCTTGCCCGTCATGGCGGTGGGGACCTTCATGAGCGGATCGTTGTATAGCGCCTTGATCTTGTTGAACACGGCCATGGGCGTCTGCTTGCCGGCGCGGACAATTTCGCCGGTGTCCGTGTAGAGGATGACCTCCGGCACGAAGACACGGTCATCGCCTGACCTGTTGGTGACGGTGTAGCGGAGGTACCAGAATATCTGGTCTTCCTTCTTGTCCGGCAGGCGCACGGCGATCGGGCGGAAGTCGCCCAACTCGATTTCCAACTGCCACTGCAGGGGAACAGTCAGCGGCTTGGGGTAGGTGCCGGCCTTGTCCTGGTCCTTGCCCAGCGGGCTTGCGGCAACCGCATCCGCGGGCTGGGTCGCGGGCGCGGCAGCCTCGGTAGAAGGTTGAGACGCCTGTGTCGAAGATGTCTGGCCCGGATCGCCGGCCGTTTGGCCGACACATACGGCGCCCAGTCCAGCCGCCACCAGCACCATCGCCGCCACGATCATTCTCATAGTCGCGCTCCTGCGTAACCTTTGTCTGCAACTCCGCCAACACTTGCGGATAAGTGTCCATGGAGCGTACGAGTTTCCGCCAGTCAAGTCAACCGCCAACACGCGGAAAAGTTGCGACCGTGAGCGACCTGACTGTCCGGCAGGAGTGACACGTTGTCTTGACATCGATGTCGTGGTGCGAGATCGCGGTCGCCATTGCGGA
>CAYOBS010000102.1:0-10781 GCA_964402305.1 uncultured Planctomycetaceae bacterium
CGGCGCCCGCAGTTCGCCGGGTCGGGCGGCGTATGTAAGCAGGTTGGTCTCCTCCTGGCCAAGCCCGGCCCTCTCGGCCTGCTCGATGAACTCCAGTTGCACCTGCCGGCGACGCACGATCCATCGGCGTATCAGCACCGCGACAATGGTCGCGACGACAGCCGCCAGCAGGCCCAGCACGATGATGTAGAGCAACCGGTAGTCGCCGGCGCCGTAACTGCTCGGGCGTGCGGCGGCCCACCGCTGGGCCGGAGTGAGCGCCAGTGGCGCCGTCGCCAAATCCAGAAATTGTATCAGCAGTTTCGGCATCCGGTTGCTGCCTTGTCACCTTGTCGCTACTGGATGAGCTGCGTCAGTTCCCTGAGCATGTCGTTGGCGGTCTTGATGGTCCTGGCGTTTGCCTGGAAGCCGTTCTGCGCCTGCATCAGGTTGACGAACTCAACGGCTGTGTTCACGTTGGACTTCTCCAGCGATCCGCCTCGAAGCTCGCCGGCCCCGCCTAACATCGCGGATGTGGGGTTGGCCGCGCCGGAGTTCGACGAACTCACGAAGTAGTTGTTGCCGGCGCTTTGGAGGCCGGCGGGGTTCTGGAAGGTCGCCAGCATGATGCTGGCCAGGTCGCGCCGGATGCCGTTGGAGTACAGGCCAACCACCCTTCCATCCCGCGAGACCGACATGCTCGAAAGCGAGCCGCTGGCGTAGCCGTCCTGCCAGTTGGGCGATACCGTCGAGGTGCCGCCGAACTGGCTCATGCCGTCAAACTTGCCCTTGCTTCCGAGGTTCAGAGTGAGCGTGCTGGCGGGGTTGTCGCCGAAGCAGACCTGGAAAGAAGAGGAATCCGGGTTCACGCCGTCCGTGCCGCCGTAGCTGCCCTCCGGCAGGAACGTTATGCCCTTGACCCGCCGGTCCACCATCGTCACGTCCCCGGTGGCGCTGGTCAGCACCATGTCCCAGATGTTGGGCTCGTTGGTGCGCACGAACGAAGCCGACACCACGTGCCCGATGCCCAGCTTGTCGAATATCTCGATGCTGGTGTTCTTGCTGGATACCCCGCCGGCCGAGACTATCTCGAAGTGCCGCGGCAGTTCAATCGTGCCTGCTGAATCCGGGTCTAACGGCTTCGGGTCTAACGGCGTGAATGTGAGATTCAAGTCCGTCTGGCTGTATCCGCTCGATGAGTCCGTCAGGTTGATCTCACCGTTGGACAGGCTGGTGACCGACCACTGATCGGTCCGGTCGTCGGGGTCGGCGAAGGCCAGGTCGATCGCTGTCAGCAGGTCGCCAACCGTCGTGCCCTTGCCGCCGGTTACGATGCGCGTGAAGCTCTCGGGCACCTTCAGCGTGCCGGCGCCGGCGTAGCTCAGGCCCAGCGTGGTCTGACTGGCCCCGGCCGCGGTGTCAGTCAGAAGGATCTCGCCGTCGGAGATGCTGGCGGCAGCCCCGCTGTACGCCGCGTTGATCGCGGTTAGCAGGTTGGTGAGCGTGCTTGTGCCGGTGAGGGTGTAGGTTGCGTTCACGGCCGTTCCGTCACTGTCGGTGCCCTGGATGCGTATCGTGTTCCCGGCCGCCAGACCGGCGGCCTGGTCCAGCCCGCTCAAGAGGTCCGTCCCGACGGCGGCGGTCCCGCCGACCGTGTACCGCTGGATGGAATTCAGCAGGTTGGTCGTCGGGTCGGTGGATATCGTCATAGGGGCACTGACCGGTTTGCCGTCCCGGCGGGTGCCGGTGATGTTGATGATGTCTCCGGTGGCCAGGCGGGAAGACTGGTCCATCTCGCTCAGCAGCGTGCTCATGCCGACGCTCACGCTGCCCTTGGTGTACTGGATGCCGGCGGAAAGCTGGTTGGTCGTCGGGTTGACCTCGTCGGCGCTGAGGTTGCCGGTGTATGCGATCTGCGTGGTGCCCCGGGCCGACAGGGGCGTGTCGTAGGGGATCCGTATGGAGTTTTTCAACGTGTTCTGAACGCGGTAGCCTGTGGCGGGATCGACCAGGTAATACAGCCCGTCGATCGCGAAGCTGCCCATCCGCGTGTACAGGCGGCGGTCGCCGTCGTTGAGCACAAAGTACCCGCTGCCGTCGATGGCCATGTCCAGAGGCTGGCCTGTGGTGACCATGCTGCCCTGCGTCACGTCGCGGTCCACACGCGCGACCAGCACGCCGCTGCCGACCTGAACCGGGTTGGTGCCGCCGGCCTGCGCGGTGGGCTGGGATGCCTCACGCATGGTCTCGCTGAGAAGCTCGCCGAAACTCACCCGGCTGGCTTTGAAAGCCGTCGTGTTCACGTTGGCCAGGTTGTTGCCCGCCACGTCCAGCATCGTCTGGTGCGCCAGAAGACCCGATACTCCCGATAGAAGTGCGTCGCTCATGATCTACTCCTTGCCTTTTGCCTTTTGCCTTACCGGTAATCCCGGCATGTCAGCCGTTGGTGATACCCACGATTGCATCCATCGACACCGACTGCCCTCCGGCGAGGACCCTCACCGCCCCGCTCGACAGGTCGATGCCGTCTACCCGCGCCATGACCGGCGTGTCCGAGTCAGCCGGCGTGTACATGATCTTCTTGCCGATCAGATCCACCGCCTCGGCACGCTGGGTCGCCTGGAGCAACTGCTGCGAGAAACCGCTCGCCTTCTCCATCTGCTCCAACTGCGATATCTGCGCCAGTTGCGCGGTCATGTCGCTGTTGCTGATTGGCTCCAGAGGGTTCTGATATTTGAGCTGGTTGACCAGCAGCGTCATGAAGTCGGTCTGAAGAGAACTGGAAGTTGTCGCTATCGTGCTCATTTGTTTCTCGCTCTTGTCAGGATTTCTTCCATCACATCCACACGTTGAAGCCGCCCGCGGAAAGCGACTCCCCGGTCCCGGCTAAAGCCGCGGCGCCGGCGGCAGCCGCCCCGGCCCCGTCGGCCGATACGCGGTCGCGCTGCTGCTCGACCGGCATGTGCCTCGCATGGCTCCAGGGCATCTGCCCGGTCGCGTCCTGGTGCTGCGGGGAAAAACTCCCCGTCTGCCCGCTATTGTTGCTCATCTGATGGACATCGAGCCGGCGAATGGCAATGCCGTCCTCCGCCAGGCGCTGGATCAGAAGCTCCGCCTGGTGGCGAATCTCGGTCAGCGTCCGCGGGTTGTCCACATCGAGCCGGCCGTGAATCTCGTTGCCCTCGGTGTACATCCTCAGCCGCACACGCCCAAGCTCCGGCGGATTGAGGTTGATCGTGACCTCGCGCTGGCCGTTGGCAACGGCGCGGCGGACGTTCTCGATGATCTGGTCGGCCGGGCGGGAAGCCTCCGCGATACGCTGCTCGCCGGCACCCTGGGTCCCATGCGGGGCGGCCTGGGCGGCGCTGTCGATGTGCCGCGAGCCGGCCAGGAAGCTCGTCGCGCCCGTTGCGTGGGCCTCGACAGGCCGGGCGGCTTCCAGTGAGGCGGACCGGGACTTGGCCGTCTGCTCCGGCCGGCCTGGGGGCTTCGCTTGGGCCTGGAGGTTTGGGTCCACCTCGGCCGACGATTTCTCGCCGACAGCCGACACGACGCCCTGCCTGGCCATGCCGGACAAGGATTGCGTCGTGGCCCTGTGGCCTCTGGCCTGGCCGGCCTGCCCGGCCTGCTCTGTCTGCGCCGTCTCGCCGGCCACTGCCGTGGGCAGGACATTTGGCGAGGTTGATTTGGCGGCGGCGCCGGCTGGGATAACCTCATTGGCGGCGGCGCCGGCTGCTGCGGTTGCGGCGCCCGGCACGGTGCCACTGGCGCCACTGGCGGTTGCGGCGGAGCCGGTCGTTGCGGTTGCGGCGCCGGCTGCTGCCGTCGCATCGGCCGGGGCGGGCATCCGCGATGTCCGCGGGCTGAGGTCCTTGCCGGCCGACTGCCCGCCGGTTGCTTTGGCGCCAGGCGCCATCGCGGCGGGGATCTGGTTGGCTGCCTGCTGGGATTCGCCCGCTGCGGTGCGGGCATTGTCTTGACCTTGCAGCCAGACCGCTGCCGTGGGCAGGACATCTGGCGAGGTTGATTTGGCTTCGGCGCCGGCGGGGATAACCTCATTGGCGGCGCCCGGCACGGCGCGCCCGGCGGGGCTGGCGGTGGCGGCGCCGGCTGCTGCGGTTGCGGCGCCGGCTGCTGCGGTTGCGGCGCCGGCTGTCGCTGTCGCGTCGGCCAGGGCGGGCATCCGCGATGTCCGCGGGCCGAGGTCCTTGCCGGCCGGCTGACCGCCGGTTGTGTCGGCGCCAGGCGCCATCGCGGCGGGGGCCTGGTTGGCTGCCTGCTGGGATTCGCCCGCCGCGGCGCGGGCATTTCCTTGACCTTGCAGCCAGGCCGCTGCCGTCCCCTCGGCCGGGCGGTTCATCGCCTGCACCAGGCCTGTCGCCGGCTGATTCGCCCCCTGGGCCGATTGCCACCAAGCTGCGATATTCGTGAGGCCATTGGCCCCTCGCCCAGCCTGCCGGGCTGCGCCCGCTATCTTCATTGTGTCCGCGGGATTCACAGTGCCCTGACTGACCGTGACCACAGCCCCCTGCGCCGGCTCGGGTTGGCTGGCGGCCGCCAGCGGGTTGACGGCCTGGTCGTCGCGCCCGGCGTCGAGCGGATCTCGCGATCGCGGCCGGTTGTCAGATCGCGGCCGGTTGTCAGATCGCGTCCGGGCGTCAGACCGATTCATCTGCGGCTGGCCCGCCGAGGCCTCTGGGGCGACGGCGTTGTCGGCCGGGGCCTCGTCATCGGGCAGTACGAACTGCTTCTGCTGCCCATCCGCCTCTGATAGTCCGCCAGCCTGGTTCCTGTCGGCAGACCGCGATGGGCCCGTCCTCGACGTGGCGCCCAGCAACATGTCCGGCGATATCGGTCTTACGGTTTCCAATGCAGGGTCCTCTTCCGCGGAGCATGTATGTGCAACAGGCGTGCCAATGGATGAAATAGCGTTGGGGGCAAAACATAACTCCTGTGCAAACAAGATATAGTGTGCATGTATCTTGCCGGCGCTTCCGAGAGGCCCACCTGGACCCTCCTGGCGGCATGCGGAAGATTCCTCCGCCAATGCGGAAGATATTGTCGTCACCGTGGCGCGGGCGTAATGTTACGGAGCTGTATCATCAGCGCCACTCCGTGAGGCTGTGGCAGTCGCGGGAGGCGCCTCAATTGCGGACTTCGGATATTCCGAGTAGCCCGGCAAAGGCAACATCAAAGCGCCGTCGGGGGCCTTTTAATAAGGCGGGTGGACGAGGATTTCGAGGACGTTGTAAAATTTGGACAGAAAATTTTGACGGAAAACTCTGGCATATGGCTTGAGTGTGCAATAACCTACGGCCGCTATACAGCTTGCTTCTGGCAGGCTTCGATTCATTGCCGGCTGGAGTTGGAGTTCGCAGCCGGGCACGCTTGCACTACGATCATGGAAGGTCGCGCATGCAGGAATTAGACCTGAGCGTGCAGTCAATTCTGCTTGCGGGCAGTCTGCCCCGAGGACTTGCCCGGTTCAAGGCTCGCCTGGACGCTACGGCCGAGAGCGTGCTGCTGGCCAATACCTCCGCCGCGGCCATTCGCATCGCACTCCAGCAGAATCCTTCGCTGGCGATCATCACGGAATCCCTCGGCCGGCAGGTGGTGGTGGATCTGCTGAGCCAACTTCGCGCCTCATCCCGCCCGATTGCCGCCGTGGTGCTCAGCGACGAGCCGATCACTGAATGGACGGTGCGGTACGTGAAGGCCGGGGCGATGGACTGCCTGACGGGCCCGAGCGACGAATGCTACGTCGAGGGGCTCAATCGCTGCCTGGAGGCGATTCTCTCCGGCCCGGGCCGGGGGAGGTTCTTCTGCGACGACTGCCCGCCCGGCGTGCCGTTCGTCGGAAGAAGCCCCTCGGCGGAAAAACTCCTGCAAACAGTCCGCATGGTCGCCTTCAGCCGATGCAACCCCGTGCTGATCCTCGGGGCAACCGGCGTCGGCAAGGAACTGGTCGCCAAGGCCCTGCACTGCTGGCGGTCGGGCGAGCAGGCGCCCATGGTGGCCGTCAACTGCGCCGCCCTGACCGCCACGCTCATGGAAAGCGAGCTGTTCGGGCACGTCAAGGGCGCGTTCACCGGCGCCGACCGCGACAAGCCGGGGCTCTTCGAGGTGGCCGAGAATGGCAGCATCTTCCTCGACGAGATCAGCGAGATGCCCGCCGAACTCCAGGGCAAGCTGCTGCGAGTGCTTCAGGAGCGGACGTTCCGCAGGGTCGGCGGGACCGGCGACATCGCCTGCAACGCCACCGTAATCGCCGCGAGCAACCGCGAACTGCTTACCGAGGCCAAGCGGGGGCGCTTCCGCCAGGACCTGTACTACCGGCTGGCGGTGTTCCCGATCCACGTCGAGCCGCTGCGCTGCGACCAGCGGAGGGACGACATAGCCCTCCTGGCTGAGTATTTCGTCGAAAACAGCTCGCTGCGCCCTGGCGGCGAGATTCAGGGCATCTCGCCCGAAGCCCGGCAACGCCTGCTCGCCCACACCTGGCCGGGCAACGTGCGGGAGCTTCGCAACGTGATCGAGCGGGCAACGCTGCTGGAACGAACCACGCACCTCACACCTGAAAGCATCGTGTTCGACGAGCCCGCCACCGCCGGCCTGCCCTGTGAGCAAACCCAGGCCGAGAATGCCGCCGATGCCGCCACGCCGCCGGATTTCTCCCTCGAGACCGCCGAACGGGAGTTCATCCGCCGGGCGCTGAAGGAAACCGGCTGGCAGCGAACCAAGGCGGCCGAACTGCTTGGCATCACCCGCGCCACGCTCCACGCCAAGATCAAACGCTACGGCATCGAGGCGTCGTGAGCGCTGCTGTTGGCGCCTCAGCCTTGAGCGGCGACAAACTGGATGGTCACCACACCCAGGGTTCTCGATCTACTTCGTCCCATGGCAACAGCAGGGCGTCTTGCCGTGTCTGCCGGGCCTGCCCGCCATAGGCCGCCACGACCCTGCACGAGGCGTCATTGAGGCTGGTTTTGACCCGCCGGGCGGCACTCAGCATGTCGTCCGAGGCAGTCTGCCCCGCTTTGGCCTCGACAAGGACACGCTGGTTCCCGGACTCGACCACCAAGTCGGCCTCGGTTCCGTGCTGGTCGCGGTAGAAGAAAAGGCCGCCGCGTTCGCCCCGGTTGGTGCGATGTTTCAGAATCTCCGAGACCACCCACGTCTCGAAAATGGCCCCGCGGAGGGGATGCCTTCGGAGCTGGCTGGCGTTGCGGATGCCAAGCAGCCAGCAGACCAGCCCCGTGTCGTGGAAATGCAGCTTGGGCATCTTTACCAGCCGCTTGCGGATGTTGGCGTGCAGGGGCGGCAGTCGGAAGACGATGAAGCTGGTCTCCAGCACGGACAGCCATGTCTTGGCCGTCGGCTGGGAAACCCCGGCGTCGGCCGCCAGTGCCGAGAGGTTCAGCAACTGGGCGGTCCGCCCGGCGCAGAGTTCGAGAAATCTCTGAAAGGTAACGAGGTCGCCAACGTTGGTGATGGTGCGAACGTCGCGCTCCAGATATGTTCCGACGTAAGCGCCAAGCCACTCGGCGGGAGACAGTTTCTGATCGAAGATACGCGGATAGCCGCCGGCCAGCAGGGCCTCGTCGAGGTCTTCGGGGTAACCGTCAAAGCGCCGAACCTCGCTGCGAGCCAGGGGCAACAGGTTCAGCACGGCCGTTCTGCCGGCGAGCGATTGGCTGACCGACTCCAGGAGGATCAGATTCTGGGATCCCGTCAGGATCCACTTGCCGGGGATCGGATCCTTGTCAATGATTCCCTGGAGATAGGATGGAAGTTCCGGACATCGCTGAACCTCATCGAGTATTGCCCCATGCGGGTATTGGGCCAGGAAACCCCGTGGGTCTGCCAGTGCGAAGGACCGGACGTCCGGGGCCTCGAGGTTGGCATAGGCGTGCTTTGGGAAGACGGCCCGGCAGAGCGTGGACTTGCCGCTCTGGCGGGGCCCGGTGAGCGTCACGGCCGGAAATGATTTGGCGGCAGCCTTCAGCTTGTCTGTCAGGTCACGTTCGATCATGCTGTTAAGCCTATCGGCCGTTCTGGGCTAATTCAAGATGTAATCTTGAACTATCCCAAGGCCGGGGCATGATTTCCCAAGCCCCATCGTTTGCGGTGCCATGCTTCCGCGGACGGAAGCATGACGCCGGCCTTTCTTAGTCCCGTAGGACGTTTGCCAATAGCCACGCCCTTGCGCCCGTGGCTAATCGCAGTTGCCCTGGCGGGCTCAGAAACTCCACTGCCAGAAAATCCGCGCACACCCCCGAATGGCCAGTAGATAAGGCATTGAGTCTCGATTCCATGAGCCCAAGGGGCTCAAACAGCATAGCCCAGGCAACGCCCTGGGTGGTGTGCGTTCTCTTTGACAGAAGCCCTGTAAGTGCGTCATAATATGATGCAGCAACGCCTGTTGCGCCCTTTCATGGCTTTTGTCGGTTGTGCGTTCATACCCGGGGCGGCGCTTCGCTCCCCGCAGGGGTCCTTCGGACTGCCCTGGGCTGTGCTGTTGGAGCCTTTCAGGCTCTCGCAGGATCAGTTCCCGCCATGCGTCCTGGGCGGTGGTGTCCGGTCCGACGGTTAAGCTTATCACGGCCGCGCCGAGTGAACGGTAGTGGTCCAGCAGCCCTTCGGTGCGGCTGGTGTAGAGTTCGAGCTTGTTGCGCACGCGGGCCGGGTCATCGTCGATGCGTCCCGCGCGGTCGCCGCCTGTGTCGTCGGCCAGCCGCCGGCGAACCGTCTGGGCCGAGCATGACAACTCGATCACGAGGCGGACCGTTACGATGCGGTCGACGTTGTCGGCCTGGCCGATGTGCCGCGGCAGGCCGTTCAGGACGACCGTGGCATGGGCGTCTCGCCCATGCCGCTTCTCGGCCAGGAAAGCGCGAAGGATCTTCTCGGCGACGCCGAAGTGTTCATCCTCCAGCAGCGCCCCGTGGTCGAGCACTTTGGTGATGAACGCCCGGTCGTCGCCGGCGAGTTCATCGACGTTCAGTTGCCCGGACGCGATGCGCCGCAAGCGGTCGCCGAAGTCGAAGTGCATGCACCGCCCCGTTCCCAGGCCGCGTGCCTGGAGCATCTCGCCCAGCGGGGTCTTGCCCGATCCCGTCGGTCCCAGCAGCAGGATGGCATGAGGCCTGGACATCGTTTGCGACATTTTCGCCGCCTGATGCGGCGCTTGTTGCGTTTTTTGTAAAAGATCGGCAGCCCCCGCCATTGTCGCTCGGTGCGAGGGCGGGGTCATTTGCGACCGCCCGCCAACGGCTTGGTCCGCCCGCTAAGCCTGCTGGGCCGCCTCGTGGTGGTGGGGCGCCTTCAGCGCAAACGTCGCTATCGCTGCCAACACAAGCAGGGCCGCCGACGTGTAATAGGCGAACTCGAAGCTTCCCTTCCAGGACTCGACGACCATCCCGTCAAAGACCCAGCCGGCAAACTTCGACAGCATGAATCCGCCGACGCCCCAGGCCGTAAAAACCAGGCCGTAGTTGACGCCGAAGTTCTTCAGTCCGTAGAAGTCTTTGGTCGCCGACGGGAAAAGCGAGAGGTTCGCGCCATAGTTGGCTCCGACCATCGCCGCACCGATGGCCAGGACAACACCGCTTCCCAGCACTTCGACCTTTCCCGACAGTGCCAGCAGGACAACCATGACGGCCTGGCAGAGGAAGAAGATGGCCATGGTCAGTTTCCGCCCGAACTTGTCGGAGAGCATGCCGGCGATGATTCTGCCCGCGCCGTTGCCGACCGCCAGGGTCACGACCATGATCACTCCGGCCTTGAGGTCGCCGATGGTCTTGCCGGCGCCGAGTTTCATGGTCACGGAGATGATCATCAGCCCTGCCCCGGCCCCGCAGGCGTACATGAACCACAGGAGATAGAACTGCCACGTCTTGAGCATCTCACCGGGGGCGAAGTTCTCCTTCTTGACCGTGGCGGGTGCTTCCGCCTGCTGCCTCATTTCACCAGCGGGCCCGAGCTTCTTGACGAACTGGAGCACCTTGTGCGGAGGCCTGAGCAGTTGCGCCAGGCAAACGACCACAACCGCGAACGCCACGCCCAGGATGAGCACCGTGTCCCGCAGGCCATATTTCGCCGTGAGCCACTCTGTCAGGGGGGCGGCGTAGACCGAAGCCAGGCCAAAGCCGGACACCACGATGCCCGCGATAAGGCCGGTCTTTGCGGGCGGGAACCACTTCACCGCCGGCGGAGTCGCCGAAGCGTAGCCGAAACCGATACCCGCCCCGGTCAGCGCGCCGAAGCCGATGATGAAGCCCAGCAACGAATGCTCCGGCAGGTATATGGCGGTCAGGCTGGCCAGGATCATACCGATGCCGACAAGCACGCCTCCGATCGTCGCGACGAGCCGCGGGCCGAGACGGTCCTGCATCCTGCCGGCGGGGACCATGACCAGACAGAAGACCAGGCAAGCTATAGAGTAGGGCCAGGCCTTGTCCGACTGGCTCCAGCCCCAATCCTTGGGAACGCCACCGGCGATTACGCTCCACGTGTAAAGGATGCCCAGGGCGAGGTTGATACCCATGCCCGCGAACGTCACGGTCCAGCCGTGGTTCTTCTCGGAATGGTCGAGAGTAGCGACCGGATTGGTCATTATGCACTCCGTTCAGGTAGAAAAAAGGTTTGCCGCCGCCCGCAAGTGCAGGAGCGGATTGCGGTCTGTGTGGCAAGCCCGCGGTTAGCGTCGGTTCGCCGCTACTGCCGGCCTTCGATCAGCGCGTCAACGACGTGCGGATCGGCCAGCGTCGAGACGTCGCCGAGGGTGCTCCTGTCAGTTACGC
>CAYOBS010000103.1:0-10724 GCA_964402305.1 uncultured Planctomycetaceae bacterium
ACCGCGGACGACTCACGATCAAGCACGAACGTTTGGGAACGATTCTGCGCGAGGTTCAGCTTAATCTTGAGGCGGACGGGGCTTTGCGGGAGATGAAACAATGGAACGTGGAGATCGGCGGTTCTCCGGCCCACAAATCATCTTCACGAGCACCGGAGCAGGAACAAGGGAAAGCGGAGAGCGGCGTTCCATGCCGGTTGCTGGTGAGAACAGTGCTGCCTCCCAGCACCTGGATCTTTGAGCCGACCCGGGATTGCCTGAGGATTTCAAGCACCGCTCCCGGGGCGGTTCTGACCGGGCAAGCGCCGGTTTCGAAAACGCGAGGATTGGCCCGCCTGTTGGATGCCGACGGGGCGCCCGTCACCTGGCAAGGGACGGGCGAGTGCGCAGGAACTTACGGGGGAGGCTTTACCCGAAACCCTTCGTTCCTTCCCCGCAGAAACCCCGAGTGCATGTACTTCGCATTGGGGCAGGCGAGCGGATCGGTGTTTCACAGCCTGTTCGACCGCCAGACCGACACGGCCATCCGATTCCCGGCACAGACTCGTTTTTCGGCGCGGGGAGCGGACGCCGAGCAACTTGAGTTCACGATGCCCCTGCCGGGGCCGGGCCTGGTCCGGCTGGTTCCCGACTACTACACCAAGGTCCTGAAAGTTCCGCGTTACGTCCCGTTTGACACCTCCGTCTTCGACCGGGCGCCGATGGTCTGGTGCAGTTGGTCCAGCTACTTCGCGGACGCCACGGAAGACGACATCGTCAGGAACACCGACTGGCTGGCCGAGCATCTCAAGGCCTACGGGTTTCAATACGTGACGATCGACGACGGCTACGATCGCATCCCCGGCAAGTTCGGGCCGGAGGGCCACAACTGGACCGACCAATGGGACAAGAAGAAGTACCCCAAGGGCCCCAAGTGGATCGCGGAGTACATCAAGTCCAAGGGCCTGCATCCGGGCTTGTGGCTGGTCCCCAACGCCTACGCGGGCGCGGTCAAACCCCACCCCGACTGGTACCTCCGCGACGCCCAGGGCCGATTCATTCGCGATTACAACACGCCCGCGCTGGACTCCAGTAATCCCGAGGTGCTGGACTTCCTCAAGAAGCTGTTTGACACCTTGGGAGGCTGGGGATTCGAGTACTACAAGTTCGACGGCGAGTTCTCGCTGCCGAAATACGCGCCCAAGGTGGACTTGACCCGCCTCCACGACCGCACGGCCGAGCCGGTCGAAACGTACCGGCGGCGGCTGGCCGTCATTCGCCAGGCGATCGGCCCCAGGACATTCGTCGAGGGCTGCCCCTCCGGCACGCCGCTCGACGGGATCGGGTATTTCAATTCCTACTTCAACGGGCAGGATGTGTACAACAACTGGCATGGCATGTACATGTTGTTCGACTCCATCAACGCCAACGCCTTTCTGAACCGGATGGTCGTCTACGTGATGCCGGGCGAGACCATGGAGCTCTGCGCGCCCATGAGCGTCGAGCAGGCCCAGCGCACGCGTTCGCCGAATGTCATCGAGAACGCGCGACAGCGCGAGGACCCGATGATCGGCTTTGGCGTTACGCTTGCCGAAGCCCGCACGGTCGTCAGCGTGGTCGCCCTCAGCGGCGTGGCCTATCCCCTGGGCGACGTGATGCCCGAACTGCCGCCGGACCGCCTGCCGCTGCTCCAGCGAACCCTGCCCACCATGCCGATCGCCCCCATGGACCTCTTCAGCCGGGGCTCCGACGCGGACTGGGCGTGTTTCCGAAGCGTCCGCGCCGACGACTACATCCACCACTACCCGGAGATCCTGGACCTGAAGGTCGCGGCGAAATCCGGAACCTACGACGTGGTGGCGCTGCCGAATTGGAGATCCGCTCGGATAACCAAAGACGTGTCGCTCAGCCGCCAGCTCGGGCTTGATGCCGGTGAAAAGTATGTCGCGTTCGACTTCTGGAATCAGGCGCTTCTGGGCGTGGTGTCCGATCGGATGTCCATTGAAGTCGAAGGCCACGATACCCGGGTGGTGCTGGTTCATCGCTTGTTGAATCGCCCGCAGTTGATCGGCACCTCGCGGCATATCACGGGCGCCTATTCCATCCAGGACCTGGCCTGGGATGCGGCGACCAGCGCCCTGCAAGGCATTTCCGAGATCGTGCCGGGGCAGGACTACACGCTCTTCATCCACCTCCCGCCGGGCGCCGCGGCGGCCTCGACGCCAACGGCCTCGACCGGCGGCAAGGCGATTCCGGTTCGGCAGGAAAGGAAAGGGAACCTCTTGTCGGTGAGTTTCAAGAGCCCGGAGTCTCCGGTTGCCTGGCAAGTCAAATTCTGAACGATGTCCCCTATTTAGCGGCGCTATGGGCGCTATGGGGCGGCCCTACCGAGGAGCAGACATGAACGACCGCATCAAGGCAATGAACTTCGACGGGCCGGAGTACATCCCGGTAGGCGTCGGGATCCTGCCGTCGGCGTGGATCAAGCACCGCGAAGCGCTGGACGCGATCGTCCGTCGCTACCCGGCGATCTTTGGCGAGCAGAACGCGGACCGCGATTACGACGCGGTCGCGGGGACGTACGTCGCCGGCGAGCACGTGGACGCCTGGGGCTGCGTGTGGAGCAATGTCCACACCGGGCGACAGGCGATCGTGACCGGCCACCCCGTGCCCACGAGACAGGCCGTGCGCACGCTCGCCATGCCCGCCGAGGATGCGGGCCTGCCCCATGGGTTCATGTACCTGCGATTGGCGGACCTCCGCGGGTTCGAAGAGTTGATGATCGACTTCGCCGAAGAGCCCCCCGAACTCCAGCAACTCATCGACATCGTGCTCGAGTACAACCTTCGGCAAACCCGGCTGCGTATCGCCAAGCTCCAGGCCGACGGCGCCGAGCCCGGCCGCATCCTGTACTTCGGCGACGACCTCGGCACGCAGAAGGCCCTGCCGATCAGCCCTGCCGCCTGGCGAAAGTACCTCAAGCCGTGCTACCAAGCCATCTACGCCCCCGTGCGCGAAGCGGGCTTCTCCGTGTACATGCACTCGGATGGCCAGATCTTCCCGATAATCGCGGACCTGGTCGAATGCGGCGTGAACATGATCAATCCGCAGATCCGCGCCAACGGCCTGGACAATCTCGTCGCCACGTGCAAGGGCAAAGTCTGCGTGGACCTGGACCTGGACCGGCAGTTGTTTCCGTTCTGCACGCCCGCCGACATCGACGCCCACGTCCGCCAGGCCGTCGAGGCCCTCGGCTCGCCCGCCGGCGGGTTGTGCCTCACCGCGGAGATCGACGACGGCGTGCCGCTGGAGAACGTCGATGCGATCTGTGCGGCCCTGGACAAGTACCGCGGCTTCTTCCGCGACGGCCAAGGGGCTCGCACATGACGGGCAAGGATCGGTTGCGGATACTGCTCGACGGCGGCGTACCCGACCGGCCGCCAACGTGGGAACTGGTGTTCCAGATCCCCGGGCCGTTCTTCGGCATGGACCCGGGGCCTGTCCGCTCGGCCGAGTACGCCACAAAGGCCGACCGCAACCGTGCGATCTGGATGTTCGACGCCGAAGTCTGCCACCGGCTGGTCGATGATCTGGGCTGGGCGGCCGTGCGCGGCGGGTATGATCCGGATGAGCTCCGCATTATCAAGGAGCAGATCGGGGCCAAGGCCCTGGTGGCCGGGTACGAGGGAGACGGCGTGTTCTGGATGCCGACCGGCGGGGATATTATGGACTTCGTCGTGAAGCTGTACGAGCGCCCCGACCAACTCCATGCCGAGGCACGGGCCAAGTGCGACCGGGCCAAGGACCTGCTCAAGCGGCTCGCGGACGCCGGGGCTGACTTCTTCGTGGGGACCTACGACTTCGGTTTCAACAACCAGCCGTTCATCTCGCCGGCTCACTTCGGCGAGTTTGTCGTGCCCTACCTGACCGAGATCGTCCAGGCCGCACACGACATGCACCGCAGGATTATCCTGCACTCCGACGGGTGCCTGACGGAAATCCTGGCCCGGATCCACGCGACCGGAATCGACGGCTACCAGTCGATCGATCCGCAGGGACACATGGACATCCGGACGGTTCGCCGTGATTATCCCGATTGGCTGCTGATGGGCAATGTCGAGTGCGGCATGCTGCAGGACACCGACGAGCCGAAGATTCGCCGGTCGGTGCAGTATTGCATGACGCACGGGGGAATCGGCAAGCGGTACATCTTCTCCACGTCCAACTGTATCTTCGCCGGCATGCCGCCGGAGAGCTATCGTGTGATGCTCGATGAGTACCGGCGGTGCATTGAACAGGGTGATTGACATCAGGGCCGTCTGCGGGAAATAGGGCCGGGACGGCCCTGCGACTTGCCTTCGCTGAAGCTTCGGCAGGCAGGCTCACGGGCAAGCCCTTGGGGCCCCTAACGGGGACGCCCATGCTGCCGGTTTAACTCGTTGCCTTCCTCATCGTCCTCATGCTTGCAGTACAGCCGACCACCACCTTTCCCTCGTGCTCCTGGTACTCCTTGTCCATGGCCCCGGAGGCCGTGTAGGTGTATTGTACCTGGTTGACCGCGTCGGCGAAAGAACTGCTCAAGTCCGGGTCGGCGTCGCTGTGCGACGTGATGAACTCCGCCCGGCCCGTGAACCCGCCCGTTCGCCCCCGCACCGCCGAGATCCAGGCCTCGGCACGCCCCCGCCCTGCGCCTCGCCGGCCCACCCTCCTGTCCCGCGCCCCGCCCACCTCCAACCGGCCATGCCATTCTTTACGCCTGCCTCTGTTGGGGAATAGTCGCAATCAAGGGCCTGGAACATTACAATGCGCCGCTGATCGCCCGACCGCGCCGGATCGTTGCCGACTCGGCGGGCTGCAAGTACGGGATACATGGAAAATGGCGTCACTTAGTCGCAGGGATTTCATGAAGGGCATGGCAGCCGGGGCGTTGGCTTTGGCATGCCCGCGAGTCAGCCGGTCAGCCGCCTCGGCCGGGCGCAAGCCCAACATCATCTTCATCATCGCCGACGACATGGGCTACGCCGATCTCGGCTGCTTCGGCAGCAAGACGATCCTGACGCCCAACATTGACCGCATGGCGTCCGAGGGCATCAAGTTCACGGACTGCTATTCCGGCGACACGGTCTGCGCCCCGGCCCGCAGCACGCTGATGACGGGCCTGCACAAGGGCCATACTCCCGTCCGCGGCAACAGTGGGGGGATCCCGCTTTTCCCCGAGGACGTCACGGTCGCCGAGGTGCTCAAGAAGGCCGGCTACGCCACCGGCGGCTTCGGCAAGTGGGGCCTGGGCAACCAGGGCAAAGACGGTGCGGCCGAGCGACAGGGCTTCGACCTGTTCTACGGGTACTACAACCAGTGGCACGCCCACAGCTATTACACGAACCTGTTTCGCAACAGCGAGATCGTCAACGAAGACCGCGGGTACACGCACTATGCGATCTTCGCCGAGACGATCAAGTTCATCAAGGCCAACGCGGACAAGCCGTTCTTCTGCTACTGCCCGTGGACGCCGCCTCACGCGACGTACCAGATGCCCGAGGATGACCCGGCCGTGGCGCTGTACAAGGACAAGCCCTGGCCCCAGGACGCCAAGACGGTCGCGGCCATGGACTCGATGATGGACAGGCAGGTCGGCGAGATTCTTTCCTTGCTCAAGACGCTGGGCATCGAGGAGGACACGATCGTGTTCTTCACGTCCGACAACGGCGCGGCCGAGCGGTTCGACGGCGTTCACGACTCGTCCGGCAAGTTCAAGGGCTTCAAGCGGTCGATGAACGAGGGGGGCATCCGCGTGCCGATGGTCGTCCGCTGGCCGGGCAGGATAAATGCCGGTCAGGTCAGCGCCCTGCCGTGGTATTTCCCCGACGTCATGCCCACCCTTGCCGAACTGGCCGGGGCGGCCGGCGACGTGCCGAAGAATATCGACGGCATTTCGATTGTGCCGACACTGCTGGCGACCGGGCAGCAGATGGCGCACGAGTATCTCTACTGGGCAATCGGAGACAAACAGCCCGGCACACAGGCGGTGCGAATGGGCAAGTTCAAGGGCATCGGCGGAGCAGACGGCGTGAAACTCTACGACCTGAGCGTGGATGTCGGCGAAGAGCACGACCTGGCCGCGGAGCATCCAGACGTGGCAAAGAAGATATGCGACATCATGGCCAAGGCCTGGCTCGAGCCGCGAAGCCGGCAAGACGACGGCAAGCACACCGGCGAGAAGCCGGCGAAAAAGCAGTAGCACGGGAGAAAGGGCGGAAGTCGGAAGTCAGAAGGCTGAAGTCTGAAATCTGGAGCCTGGAGCCTGAAGCGCGTACGAGGAGTTGCGGAGATGACGAGACTGGCATGGATGGCGGCGTGGGGTTTGTTGGCGGCGACGGCGGCGCTGACAGCGGGCTCGGTTTGCGCGCTGGCCCAGGCCCAGTCCGCACCGGCGACAGGCCCCGCGCTGTTCATCCAGCCCGTGCCTGAGCCTGTCGTGCCGGCGACCAGGCCGGCCGAGGCCCCGTACATCCAGCCAGTGCCTGAACCGGCCATCGGGCCCACGGCAAAGCCGCCCACGACGAAACCGGCCGGGCCGTTCATCAGTCCGACGACTCAGCCGGCGTCCAGGCCTGCTGCCGCCCCGACCAGTGGCCCCGCATCCCAGCCGGCCACGTCACCCGCCGGCGGGGCGGCTACCCAGCCTGCCGGGGCGGCAGCGAAGGTTGACGAGCCAAAGACGCTGGGCTTCTCCGCGTGGGTGCCCGTCGAGCGGGGATCGCGATGCGTGGACCTTTCCAGAATGCCGGCCGACGTCCGCGAACTCTGGCAGAAGCATTGCACGACCCGCGGCCAGGTCCTGGCCGAGCGGATCGCCAAGGATGACGCGATCGCGCAGCTTGCCCGGCGCGTCGGCGATTTGGCCATCGGGCCCGACCTCACGGTGCGGAAGTTCCTGGCGGCCACGGACCGGCCCGACGCCGGCGTTGAGTTGTTCCTCCGCGGCGCGGCCGTGCGGGCGGTGCGATACCGCGCCGACGCGCTGGTTGCCGAAGTGGAGGTGGAGATTCGCCCGCGAACGCTGCTGGCCTCGCTGAAGGGCTGGGCCAGGTCGCACGTCAACGGACAGCGCGACGGGATGGCGCAGCTTGAGAACGCGCTGCTCCAGGCCGACGACACGCCGCTGTGCCAGACCGGCCAGGCCGCGGTCCCGGCGGAGGAGATCGTGGCGCCAACGCCCGACCTGCTGAAAGCGACCCAGGCCGCGACGCAACCCGACACGCCGCCAGGCGGGGCGAAGGCTCCGCCGGCCGGGCCGATGAAAGAGCCTGCGACCTCGACAACTGCCCCCGCGACCACCCAACCGACAACCCAACCGGCAACCCGCGCGGTGGTCCCTGCTCGCTGGAACACGGCAGTAGTCCCGGCGCGCCGGGATAGCCAGTAGCCGGTGGTTGAGGGCATCCGACAATTCGGAACGGTCGGTCATCGTGGTTGCGTCGCCCCAAAGGGGCTTCGCAAACTGCGGCACCCATTGAACCGAATTGTCGGACAACCCCCGCCTCGGGCTATCCCGGCGCGCCGGGACTACCGGCTACCGGCTACTGGCTCCCATCCGCCGCCTTCTTCAAGCATATCACCGTGAAATCGTTCGGCAGGTAATCGTCGATGAGCCTGACGGCCAGCTTGTGGCGGGCGAGTTGCCGCAGGACGAACTGCGGGTCGTAGAAGAAATAGCCCGGCTCGGGCTTGGGCCAGCGGGCGTGAAGGAGGTTGAACACCACGTAACGGCGCGACAGCTCCAGCAGCCTGTCGATGGCCACGGGAAGGAAGTCCAGGTTGTTGCCAAGGTCCAGGTTGAAAACCCCGGAAGTGAAGACCAGGTCGAACTGCCCCGGCTCGAAGGCCTCGCTGGAGAAGATGTCGGCCTGGAGGAACCGGCCCGTGTCGAAACGCTTGCGACAATGGTCGATCATCCTCTGGAGGATGTCCACGCCGGTGTAGTCCACTTCGATGCTTTGCCGCTGAAGCATCGCCAGCAGATCGCCCAGCCCGCAGCCGACGTCAAGCAGTTTCATGCCGGCAAGGTCCACGTTCTCGACCAGGACCTCGAATCGGCGCTGCTGGCTTGCCGCGCTGGCCCAGTCGAGGATTTCGTGGTTGGCCCTTTCGGGGCTGAAGCGATGGTCGTAATGGGCTTTTATCGCGTCGCGCTTGCTCATAGTTCTGTCGCGTTTCTGAAAGGTTTTTCATCGCAGAGAACGCACAGAAGAAACAACCGGAAACATCCTTAGAAGGGGATTACCTGGATTCAAGGATTACATGGATTAACAGATACGGCATTACACATATATCTATAATCCATGTAATCCCCATCAAAAGCCGTTTCTTCTTCTGTTTCTTCTTCTCTTCTACCTCTGAGCCTCTGTGCCTCTGTGGTAATCCTCTTCTTCTTCTTTGAGTTCCGCCTTCTCGATGACCTCATTATAAAAGCTCTCACCGCCCAACGCCACGCACCACGGCAAGGCCGCGCCGCGCGTGTCGTAGAAATCGAGGTCCGCAAGCTGGCTGTCCGCGTCGATCCGCCGGACAGTGCGGTCGAGGATTGTTATCTGCAATCCGCTGACGGTCTTCCAGATTTCACGCAGCTTAGGGGCCTTCGGGTCTTTGGCGGCCAGGTCGCGCCGCCGGTCGTTCAGGGCTGCCATCTCGGCGTGCAGGTCGGGCATTTCCTGCACCTGCCATTGCCGGCGTGCGGCATCGTCGCGGAAGCTGTCGAGGCGGCTGCGCGCCTGGTTGGCGAGGTCCTGCCACGCCTGGCCGAGCCGGCGTGCGGGTACTTCCTCTTCGCCGACCGCCTCGGCCAGCCAGGCCGGCAGGCGAATCGGCGTGTCGAGCTCTCTCAGCCGGTCCAGCAGTCGCAGTCGCACGCGGACGATCGGCCGCAGCGGCCCGGCTACCATGCCAGCGGCGGCGAGCTTGCGGACCAGCGCATGGGCGGCTGGCATGTACGCCGAGCCGCGGTAGGGCACCGCCAAGGCATCGCCCGCCGGGCCCATGCGGACCTGCGAGACAAGCAGCATCGCCTTGCCGACGAGGCATTGGATACCCGCCACCGCCAGGTCCGCAGTTGCCGGCACGCCGTCTTTGCCGGTTGTGAAGGATCGCCCGTCGATCTCCACCGCCCCGTCGCGAAGGAATACGCCCGTTCGCACGAAGTGCCCGTCGCGGGCCAGCATCGCGAAAAGCGGCAGCTCGCCGGCCTTGGTGTCCAGCGGCCGCAGGGCCATGTTTGTCTCGGCGATGGCGTCGTTATACATCCCGGCCGCGGCGGCGTAATCGGCGACAAACGGCCTGACCATCCGCAGACCCGGCGCGTCGGGCTTATCGCAGGCGAACAGCCGGCTTGTCAGGTCCAGGCGCACCGACCGGCCGGCATGCCCCAGATGCGCCGCCATCCACCGCTCATAAAGGTCCACGAGCCGCCCGCCGGACAGCTCGCCCAGCAGCCGCTCTACCAGTGCCGTTTCGCGGTCGAACCACTCGTTGGCCCGCTCCCGCGACGCCTTGGCCGGAAAACTGCGGAGTGTGTCCTGACGCGCCTTGTTCAGCAGTTCGCGGATGAACGGGGCCGTCTCGGCCAGCGTGAGGTCGCCGATGACGCGGTGGTGCTCGCGGTCGCCGACGAAGCTCGACCCGATAAGCTGCCAGTTGTCTCCGGGCGAGAACTCGTCGTAAAGGTCGTCCACGCTCCGGCCAAGCTTACCGGCCATGACGTTGGCCTTCATGCCGACAAGCGGCTCCCAGTTGCGGATATCAACCGGCTGGCGGCCGAGAAATTCGGTGTAGAACAGCGCCGCCCCCCAGTCGGCCCCGCCGGACCGGTGGAACCGCTCGCGGACCAGCGAGAGCGGGGCCCCCTCGACGGTCGAGCCAAGCGCGGTGAAGGCGGCGTCGACGTCCTCGATGAAATGCGTCACCGCCGCGCCCTTGCGCGCCAAGACATGCAGCTTGGGAATCGCGTCCCAAAGGCTGTGACTGTTCTGATCTATGCTGAACATCTACTGCCGCCCATTTACGGCGTCGTCGGCCAGTTCGTGGGAGATCGTGCCGCTAAAGAGAAACCGCACGACGGTCTCCAGGCAGACGTCGGTGATGGTCCCGTCGTCGAGCTGGGTGAAGTAGACCCGCAGCAGGTCGCCGCCGCGCGCGTGGACCAATATGGGCTTCTTGTGCGAGCGGTACTCCTTCGGCCAATCGTTCCGCAGGGCGGTCAGGATCGCCGCGGCGGCTGAGCCGGTGCCGCAGGCGAGCGTCTCGCCCTCGACGCCGAACTCCCAGGTTCGCACGGCCAGTTCGCCCTCGCCGAGCACCTGCACGAAGTTGGCGTTCGCGCCGGCGGGCTGGAATCGCCGGTGGTGGCGCAACGCGGGGCCAAGCCGGGCCATGTCGATCGCCCCCACGTCGTCAACGATCGTCACCAGGTGCGGCACGCCCGTCACGACGTAGTCACACGCCATGGGAAAGCCGTCGACGTTCACGCACAGCCCGCGCCGCATGTCCTGCGGGGCGGGGATGCATACGACAATGTACGCGCCGCTGCCCCTCTCGGCCACGACCACCCCGGCGGGCGTGAGGATGCGGATCGACGAGTTTGTCACGAATTGCCCGTCGAACGCCCACCGCGTAAAGCAGGCCGTGCCGTTGCCGCACAGGGCGGCCTCGCTGCCGTCGGCCTCGAAGAACCTGGCGCCCAGGTCGGCGAC
>CAYOBS010000104.1:0-10709 GCA_964402305.1 uncultured Planctomycetaceae bacterium
GTAGCCGGTAGCCGGTAGCCAGTAGCCGGTAGCCGGTAGCCGGTAGCCCGCCGCAGGTTGATAGACTGAAGCATGTATTTTGATAAGGAGCCGCCATGACACAGAACCCGTACTCGCCACAGAGCCAGGAGCAATCGACGCCCCAGCCGGAGCCGCCCTTGGCCAGCCAGCCGATGAACATCTACCCGGCCCCCGGCAGCTACGGCGGCGTGTATGCCGGCCAGCAGGCAAGAAAGCCGTCCTGGCCGACAGTGGTGGGGATAATATCGCTCTGCGTGGCGGGGCTTTTCGGCCTGATGATGATAGTCGGGCTGGTCATCAACGCCTTCGGCGGCACCGCCCAGCAGCGCCAGATGATGGAAAACATGCCGGATTGGTATAAGACGCACCAGTGGCTTGCCAGCCTGTTCACGATCGCAACGTACGCCGTGCTGGCGATCGGCGGAGCCATGATTCTCAAGCGCCGCCGGGCCGGGCGGACCCTCCATGTCGCCTACGCCCTGATGGGCATTCTCGTGGCCATCGCCGGACTGATTGTAGCCGTCACGATGATGAACTGCATGACGATGCCTCCCAACTCCCCGCCACAGGCCCAGGCCATGATCAAGCCAATGATGGCCGTCAGCGCGATCTTCGGCATGGTGTTCGCCCTGGCCTACCCGACGTTCCTGCTGATCTGGTTTACCCGGCCAAAGGTCACCGAGCACATCCGAACATGGGCGAGCTAGCCGACTATGCCGCAGGCAGCGGCTATAATCCCGGCCGAGAATGAAAGGGGCTCCTGATGGACGAACAGGCCAACGCGAACCACGGCGCGGCCGCGGCCATCGACACCACCACTTCCCCGGCGGGCGCCACCCCGGCGGTGACATGCGGCGGCAACCGGCAGGCCTTCGCGCCGGCAGGGGAACACGCCACCGGCATCGGCGGGCAGCGTGTGCTTTGGCCCGTGGCGATTGGGGCGGCGTCGGTCGTCTTTGCCGGGCAGAACCTGCTCAATCAGATCGGCGGCTTTGTCCAGTTTCTTGCCCGATTCGCCACCAGCGGTAATCCGGGGCAGTTGATTTCGGAGTTCAAGAGGCTCGATGCGAGGGCGATCTTTTCGTTGGGTATGGGTACTGCCGACTGGATTCTGCCGATGTTGCTGCTGGCGGCGGGGATTCTGGTATGGCGGCAAAGCAGGCGGGCGCCGGGATTGCTCAAGGCCTACGCTATTATCACAATTCTGCTGAGCGTCGGTCTATCCGTCTACCAGGCAATTATCATTCCGGGTGTGGCTGGTATAGCCGGGGTTGGCAGGGCAGGTACCTATTTGACCACCTCTTTGATCACCTCGTCGCTCTGGCGGACAACGACCCAGATGATCTACCCTGTGTTCCTGCTGATCTGGTTCTCGCGCCCAAACGTCCAGGCCGAGACGCGGCTGTGGCGGTGAGGGCGGGTAATGCGATCATTAAGTAAGTGAAGCCTTTGGAGTGCGGCGTCAAGCCCCGACGCAGTCGGGGCGACCACGCCGCTTTCGTTCGCCAACCCCCTGCGTCTTCGTCAACTCGCAACAGACCAATGACGCCTACATTTCCGCCTCAACGTCGAAGTCGTCATCGACGTTCAGGCGATCGACGGGGAAGTTGTATATTGTCTTCACCTGTGCCGGAGTGGCGGTCTGCTCGAACCACCCGGCTGAGCACCAAGGATACTGGCTGGCCACAAGCACAAGCCCGTGCTTGACCGGGTTCTGGTGAACGTAGTTCAGGCGGGCGAGGTACGACTTCTCGTAGGTCAGTCGCGTTTCACGGTAGTTATGCCACACCTTGCGCCGAGGCGAGGAGTCCAAATCGTTGATCCACCTGGCGGTTCTCCTGTGAAGCAGGCGAAGCATCCGCGAAAGGCTTGCCGCACTGTCTTGGCCCGCCGGCGAGTGCCCAACGAAATGATAGTGGTTCGAGAAGACAGCCCAAGCCTCAAAAGACCATCCGAAATCGCGAGCGACAGTCAGCAGGTCGCGATGCAGTACCGACAGCCGCTGCCTCGCGCGGAAATGGTGCTGCTTCAGGTACGTACCGGCCGACACGAAATACGTGCCTGACGCCGCGAGCATGTGAGTCGGCGCGTGCGGCCAGGGGATCTTTCTTTTACCGGAGTTGTGACTGGGGCTGCTGTTCGGCCCGGCGGGTTGAGGGAATTGGCCATTGCTCGTCATGGTTATGTCAGCTTATGCTCGGCTGTTCTGCTCTGCAACCTATTCGACTGTTTCGAATCGAGCAAAAGCGGCGTGGTCGCCCCGACTGCGTCGGGGCTCGACGCCGCACTCCATAGGGGCCTGCCGTGTTCAGAATCCGAAATCCGCAATCATTTAGCGTTCTCCGCCCGAGAGGTGCCTGGCCAGGAACTGGCCGGTGTAGGAGTCTGGATTGGCGGCGACGGTTTCCGGCGTGCCTTCGGCGACGACACGCCCGCCGGCCTGCCCGCCCTCGGGGCCAAGGTCGATCAGCCAGTCGGCGCACTTGATCACGTCCAGGTTGTGCTCGATTATCACCACCGTGTTGCCCACGTCGGCCAGGCGGTTGAGCACGTTGAGCAGGTTGTGGATGTCGGCGAAGTGCAGGCCGGTCGTCGGCTCATCCAGCACGTAGAGCGTGTGCCCGGTGGCGGTCTTGCCAAGCTCGCTTGCGAGCTTGACTCGCTGTGCCTCGCCGCCGGAGAGCATTGTCGAATTCTGGCCCAGTTCGACGTAGCCGAGCCCCACGTCGTTGAGGGCCTTGAGCAGTTGCTTGATCTTCGAGAAGCTATCGAAGAAGCCAAGCGCCTCCTCCACCCGCATGTTCAGCACGTCGGCGATGTTCTTGCCCTTGTAGCGGACCTCGAGCGTCTCGCGGTTGTACCGCGCGCCGCGGCACTCCTGGCACTCGACGTACACATCCGGCAGGAAGTGCATCTCGATCCGCTTGGTCCCCTGGCCCTGGCAGGCCTCGCACCGCCCGCCCTTGACGTTGAAGCTGAACCGGCCCGGCTTGTAGCCGCGAATCTTCGCCTCGCGCGTCTTGGCGAAGAGCTGGCGGATGAGGTCGAACACGCCCGTGTACGTGGCCGGGTTGCTCCGCGGCGTGCGCCCGATGGGCGACTGGTCGATCTCGATGACCTTGTCGATCTTGCCCAGGCCCAGGAGCTTGTCGTGCTCGCCGGGCTTCTCGCGCGAGCTGGTCAACTGGCGGCGCAGCGCCCGCAGGAGCGTGAGGTTCACCAGCGTGCTCTTGCCCGATCCGCTCACGCCCGTTACGCAGATGATCCCGCCGATGGGGAACTTGACGTCCACGTTCTTGAGGTTGTTCTCCCGGCAGCCGCGAAGCTCCAGGGCCTTTCGCGGCGAGACCTTCCGCCGCCGTAGCGGCGTCTCGATCCGCATCGCGCCGGAAAGGTACTTGCCCGTCATCGACTCCGGGGCGCGGCAGATGTCCTCGACCGTCCCCTGGCCGACGATCCGCCCGCCGTGGCGTCCGGCGGCCGGGCCCATGTCGATTATCTCATCGGCGCAGCGCATGGTCTCCTCGTCGTGCTCGACGACCAGCACCGTGTTGCCCATGTCCCGCAGGTGCAGCAGCGTCTGGATGAGCCTGGCGTTGTCGCGATGGTGTAGGCCGATGGTCGGCTCATCCAGCACGTAGCAGACTCCGACAAGCCCGCTGCCGACCTGCGTTGCCAGGCGAATCCGCTGGGCCTCGCCGCCGGACAGCGTGGCCGAGGTGCGGTTGAGGGTGATGTACTCCAGCCCCACGTCGGCCAGGAAACGCATTCGGTGGTGGATCTCGCGGAGGATCGTCGCGGCGATCTGGGTCTTCTCGGTGTCGAGCTCGAGCGTGTCGAAGAACGCAAGCGCCTCGGCGATGCTCATGCGGGTGACGTCGTCGATGTTCCGCCCGGCCACCTTTACCGCCAGGCTTGCGGGCTTGAGCCTCGCGCCGCGGCAGGCCCGGCAGGCCTGCTCGGAAAGATACCCGTGCAGACGGCTCTTGACGTACTCGCTGTCGGTCTTCTTCCAGCGGCGATTGAGGTTGGCAATCACGCCCTCCCAGCCGCGATCGGCGTCGCCCTTGAGCAGCGCGTCGCGAGCCGGCGCGGGGATATCCTGGAACGGCGTGGCCGGCAAGACGCCAAACTCGCGGCAGAACTGCCGCAGCAGCCGATTGTAGAAGATGTTCATCCGCTTGCCGCCGTGCCGCCAGGCCGCCACGGCCCCCGCACTCAGCGAGAGCGTCTGGTCCGGCACGATCAGATCCGGGTCGAACTCCAGGATCGTGCCCAGCCCGTCGCACGACTTGCACGCCCCGTACGGCGAGTTGAAGCTGAACATCCGCGGGCTCAGTTCCGGCAGGCTGGCCTCCGGGTGCTCGGGGCAGGCGTACGTGGCCGAGAAAATCCGGTCCCGCCAGTGCCCGTTTGCAGTCCCGGCGGGGTCTTTCGATTCATCCGGGCTGGCGGGGTCCTCGTGGGTGATCGTCACCAGCCCTCCGGCCAGGCCAAGGGCGGTTTCGATGCTGTCGGACAGGCGGATGCGAACGGATTCCTTGAGAATCAGGCGGTCGACGACCACCGCGATGTCGTGGACCCGGAACTTGCCAAGCTCCGGGGCGGCCTTGAGGTCGTAAATCTGCCCGTCGATCCGCACGCGGACGTAGCCCTCGCGCCGGATGTGCCGCAGCATCTCCTGGTGCTGGCCCTTCTGGCCGCGGATGATCGGCGCCAGGACCATGAACCGCGTGCCCTCCGGCAGTTGGAACAGGGCATCGACCATCTGGCTGACGGTCTGGCTGGTGATGGACCGCCCGCAGATCCAGCAGTGCGGCTCGCCCACGCGGGCAAAGAGCAACCGGAGGTAATCGTATATCTCCGTTGTGGTCGCGACGGTCGACCGCGGATTGCTCCCGCCGCCGCGCTGCTCGATGGCCACTGTCGGCGGCAGACCCTCGATGTGCTCGACGTCCGGCTTGGACAACTGCTCGAGGAATTGCCTGGCGTAGGCTGAAAGGCTCTCGACGTACTTTCGCTGGCCTTCGGCGTAGATCGTGTCAAACGCCAGCGAACTCTTGCCCGAACCGCTGAGGCCCGTGATGACCACCAGCTTGTCGCGCGGGATGCGAACGTCAATGTTGCGGAGATTGTGCTCCTTGGCGCCCAGGATCACGATCTCCCTCGCCCTGGCCGGCCGTGCGAGGCGGTCCGTGCGCACGGGCTGCTCCGCCCCGGTAGGCGCCCCACCGCCCGCAACGGGGTCGAGGATATCCCGCGAGGATGTCGGTTCCGTGTCCGCCATACGCAAGTAAATCACGCATTATACTGCCGCCGGGGATGGGACACAAGCGATTGCCCCACCGCACGCGGGAAGGAGGAATGGCATAAAAACGGAACATGGAACCGGGAACACGGTATTAGGAAAAGCAACGGCGGAAAAGCGGAACAACCTAAAAGCGGAACACGAGAACATCGAAAAGGGCGGAATGCCGAAAATGGCTCGTCAGATGCCGGGCGGGCTCCCGGTTCCAGGTTTCGGGTTCCGCTGTTGGCTTTTCCCGGGTTCCGCCGTTCCCCTTTTCCCGGCTACCGGCTACCGGCTACCGGCTACCGGCTACCGGCTACCGGCTACCGGCTCCCGGCTACCGGCTACCGGCTACCGCTATCCAAGCTGAAGCGTCGCCAGGGCCGTGGCAGTATCGTTGGTGAAGTCGAAAATCTTGTCCAGGCCCGTAACCAGGAAGACGCCCCAGACCTGCGTGTTGACCTCGCACAGGATCAGCTTGCGGCCCTGCATGTTGATTGCCTTGCGCAGGCGCAGAAGCTTGGCGACGTTGGAGCTGTTGATGAACCCGACGACACCGAAGTTGAGCACGACATGGCGGGGATTCCTCTCCACCAGGTCCGTCACGCTGGTCAACTCGTCGGTGAACTGGGGATCGTCGGCCAATTCCACCACGACGATATCGTCAGACCACTCTTGAATAGCCATCGGGCATTCCTTTCCAATACGTACCAACTCCAGAGACATTATCGGCAGCATAGTCCCCGGTCAATTGTTTCGCCGGAAATGTTCATCCAGTCGGCCCGCAACCCCGCGAGCTTCTTCCTGGCCGGCGGCCCACAAAGATGCCCACAAAGATGCTGGCCGACGGCGGGCGGAGGTGTTATATTCCATAAAGTCGAAGATGGGCGTCAATAATCATACTATCATAAAATCACCGGTTCTCGTTGGATGGCGCAACTATGATCCTTCATCTTGTCCGGATATTCTTCCTGCTGGTCGTAACGGGAATTTCAGTTTCCTTGTCCTTACAGGCGGCAGGGGACAAGGCGGTGACCTTTCGCTGGGTGGCCACCACCATCCTTGTTCCAGTCATCGCGGGCTTCCTGCTGGTGCTGGCGGATATGTTCTGGCGGCGAAAACGCCTCCAGGTGCTCAGCGGGCTTTTCTTCGGCGCCCTGGCCGGGATGGTAATCGCCTACGGCCTGAGCCTGGTCGTCGACATCGGCGTGAAGGTCTTCGAACTCAACAACCCCCTGCTTGTCCAACTCGTCAAGGGGGTTGTCGGGGCCGCGACGGTGTTCCTGTGCGTCAGCCTCATCCTTCAGACCAAGGACGATTTCCGTTTCATCATCCCCTACGTCGAGTTCGCCAGGCAGGCCAAGGGCGCCCGGCCAATGCTGCTTGACACCTCAGCCATCATCGACGGACGCATCGCCGACATCGTCGAAACCGGCATCACGGAGTCGGAAATCATCGTGCCCAGGTTCGTCCTCAACGAACTGCAGACCGTGGCGGACAGTGAGGATAAACTCAAGCGAAACCGTGGCAGGCGGGGGCTGGACATTCTGGCGCAACTTCAAAGCTCCAAGAGCGTGGACGTGCGGATAATGGACCCCAGTGCGGCGACTGTGGAAAAATACTCCGGCGTGGATGAGAAACTCCTGGCACTGGCGCACCAACTGGACGGGCGGGTGATAACCAATGACTATAATCTCAACAAAGTTGCCCGCTTACGTGGCGTGAAGGTCGTCAATGTCAACGACCTGGCCAATGCGATGCGGGCGGTATACCTTCCTGGCGAGCCACTGAAGGTCAGGATCGTCCGGCCGGGGGAGGAAGCGGGCCAGGGCGTGGGCTATATCCAGGATGGAACAATGGTTGTGGTTGAGCAGGCCCGCGACTTGGTCGGCAAGGAAATCGAGATCACAGTCACCAGCGCCCTTCAGACATCCGCCGGGCGGATGATTTTCGGCCGGCCCAGCGGGCAGTAGGAAACCAATTGCAGATCTTTGCCGGGCGGATGATCTTCGGCCGGCCCAACGGGCAGTAGGAAAATACCTCTTGCAAATCTCTGTGACTTGGAGTCTAACAATGAGGAATCCCGTCCGGAATTTGGTGTCAGGCATCCCGGTGCCTTAGACTTGAACTGAGCACAAGAAGGTCCCCGTAAGGAGTTTGCCGATGGCCAAGGTGTCCCTGTCTGACAACATGCAGGAACACTCGAAAGAGACGGAGCAGGCCAAGGAGGCCCAGCACGCCGGTCCGTTCGTGACCATTTCGCGCCAATTCGGGTGTTACGGTTTTTCCATGGGCCTTCTGCTGATGGAAGTGCTCAACGACGAGGCCACTGAGGGGCACGTCTGGAGGATTTACCACAGGGAAATCCTCGAGCGGCTGGCGACGGAAACAAACCTGGCCGCCGAGATGCTCGAGCGGGAGCGGCGGACCAAGCCCCGGTTGTTTCTGGACTTCTTCTGCACGCTCGGGAAGAGCCGGCTGCCCAGCGGCTACGAGATCCGCAACAGGATCACCTCGCTTATCCGCTCGCTGGCGATGGACGGCTACGCCATCCTGATCGGCCAGGGCAGCGTGGGGGCCACGCATGACCTGCCGAACGGCATCAGCATTTGTCTCGATGCCCCGCTGGACTGGCGCGTCAAGGAGGTCGCCTTCCGCGAGGCCATCACCGAGACCGAGGCCCGCCTGCGAGTCAGAGCCAAGCAGCGCGAGCAGGCCTACATCAAACGGGTCTACGCCATGCGCTGCCCGCGGAAACCGGCGTTCCACCTCGTTTACGACTGCTCGGTGTTCACGCTGGCCCAGATAGCCCAGCACGTGGTCTACGCGATGAGGCTGCGAAGGCTGATCTGACGGGCGGATTTCTGCTTGCACCCTTCTACCGCTCCGAAAAGAACGTGGCGGTCAACGGCTGCGATACCCTTGGCAACAGCCCTCGTTCTCGCACTCGTGCCCGTGCCGGGCTTTTCATTTTATCTTCAGATGGCCGGGGGGCACAACCGCCCGCTCCCGGCCTCGCGCCATCTTTGTTGCTCGTTGTTGCTCGCGACTCAGGAACGTTTCTTGCATTTTTCGGAAACATGTCCTATGAATAGCCCTTTATAATCACCCGGGCCAAGCGCATGGCGCGGTAGAGTCCGGTATGCCGCAACCATGCGCGGCGACATCGCGGCAACATCACAGAAACTTCGCAGAAACATGGAGCCACCTCATGGCGGGAACCATTGAATCATTCGTTGCCAAGCTTCAAGCCGAAGGCGTCCAGGCCGGCAGGCAGCAGGCCGAGACCATCCGCGCCGAAGCCGAGAAACAGGCCAAAGAGACCCTGGCCCTGGCGCGGAAGCAGGCCGAGAAAATCACCGCCGACGCCCGGCAGACGGCCGAGGAAACCCTCGCCCGCGGGCAAAGCGAACTCGAACTGGCCGCCCGCGACGCCGCGCTTCGGCTCCAGCAAGCCCTCAGCCTGGGACTGGCCGCCCTGCTGGGCCAAACCGTCAGGCGGCAGCTTGAAGACACCAACTTCATAGGCAAGCTCCTGCACGAGATCGTCATGCTCTACGTCAAGAGCGACTTCCAGTGCAAGGACACCCTGAAGATCAACGTCCCGGCCGAGATGCGAGAGAAGCTCGTAAGCTGGGCCATGGCGGAGATCGGGCATGAGAATGTCGACAAGGTCCGCCCGTCGATAGACCTGAAAGGCACGCTCGCCGACGCGGGCTTCGAGTACACCTGCCGCGACTCGACGGTGGAGGTCACCCGCGACAGCGTGGTGGCCACGCTGATGGACCTGGTCGGGCCGGACCTTCGCGAAGTGCTCGCCAAGGCCATGGCCGGCAAGCAACAAAAGGAGGGCTGAGAAGGGCATGTCGGGTCAGAACTACTACCTCCTGACGGCCCTGCCGGGCCTTGGCGAACTGGGGGCGGACCCGCCCCTGACGCCGCGGGCGATGCTGGAAATGCTCGCCCCCTCGCCCGGCGCGCAACAACTGGCGTCGGTGATATTCCTGTCCGACGACCTCCTGCTCCGCCAGGCCGTGATGTCCGGCGAAATCCCCGCCGACCAGGCCGAGCCGGTGGTTCTCTCGGCCGAGCAGGTCCGCGACGAGGCCCCCCTGCCGGCTTTCCTGGCCAACGAGGCCGGGACGGACGGCGAAGGCGGCCAAGGCGAATCCGCAGGCGGCGCCGCCCAGTTGGGCATCGACCGCGTCTGGGCGCTGTACTTCGAGCACGCCGCCAGGGGCGCCCGAGGCTGCGAAATGCTGGCCGAGTGGGTCCGCCACGAGGTCGGACTGCGAAACGCCCTGGCCGCCGCCCGCGCCAAGGCCCTGGGCCTTGACGCCGCCCGCTACCTCGTCGCTGAGCAGCTAGGCCGCGACGAGGAAGAATACGCCGCCGTCCTGGGCGAATGGTCCGCGGCGGCAAACCCGCTGGCGGGCCTGAAGGTGCTCGATGCCGCCAGGTGGAACTTTATCGCCGAGCACAGCCGGCATTTTACGTTCAGCGACGACGAACTGGCCGCCTACGCGGCGCGGCTGGTGATACTGCACAGATGGAAACGCATTGCCGCGGCCCAGCAGGTGCAGGCCCAAGCGCCTGGCCAACGCTGACGCCCGACGAAACCGACTTGCGAGAGGAACAGCCGTGACCGGAAGAATCGTTGCCGTCTACGGAAACATGGTGATCGCCGATGCCCCAGGCCAGACGGTCAAGAACTCCGTCGGCTACTGCTGCCGCGGCGATGGCGCCAGGCTGCTGTGCGAGGTAATCCGAATCCGCGGGCGCATGGCGGACCTCCAGGTCTTCGAGGAAACCCGCGGCCTGAAGGTAGGCGACCCCGTCGAGTTCAAGAAGGAGATGCTCTCGGTCACGCTTGGGCCTGGACTGCTGGGACAGATTTTCGACGGCCTGCAAAACCCGCTCCCGCAGCTTGCCGAGAAGGTCGGCTTCTTCCTTACGCCGGGCCAGTACCTGCCCGGCCTGCCGCTGGACCGCAAGTGGGCCTTCACCCCGACGGCGGCGGCCGGCCAGCCCGTCCGCGCCGGCCAGCAGCTCGGCACGGTGCCGGAGGGCATCTTCACGCACTGGATCATGGCGCCGCTGGGCCTTGCCGGCTCGTGGCGGCTTGAGAGCCTTGCCCCGGCCGGGCAGTACACCGTCGAGCAGGAAATCGCCACCATCGTCAGCGACTCCGGCGAGACCCGCGGCGTCACCATGCGGCAGGACTGGCCGGTCAAGGTGCCGCTGAGCGTCGCGCGCCGCCGGCTCATGCCCACCGAGCCGCTGGTCACGCAGGTGCGGAGCATCGACTCGATGTTCCCTATCGTCCGCGGCGGCACATACTGCATTCCCGGTCCCTTCGGGGCCGGCAAGACCGTCCTCCAGCAGATCACCAGCAGGT
>CAYOBS010000105.1:0-10696 GCA_964402305.1 uncultured Planctomycetaceae bacterium
TGGCATTCATGGCATTCATCATTTGGCATTCATGGCATTCATCATTTGGCATTCATGGCATTCATGGCATTCATGGCATTCATGGCATTCATGGCATTCATCATTTGGCATTTCCGGCATTCATCATTTGCGGGCGAAGCCCGCGCCGGTTACTCCTCGGTAACCCTCATTACCTCTTCGACCGTTGTCAGCCCCTGGCTGACCTTTATCAGCCCGTCCTCGCGCAGCGGGCGCATCCCGGCGGCACGGGCCGCGTCGCGAAGCTCGTTGAGCGTCGGGTTTGTCGAGATGATCCGCCGCATGTCGTTGTCGACGAGGAGGAACTCGTATATTCCGACCCGGCTGCGGTAGCCGGTGTTGCGGCACTTGTCGCAGCCTCGCCCGTGCCAGAGCTTGGCGGGGTCCGAGCCGTTCTTTCGCAGGTACTGAGCCAGGCCGTCGAGCACGTCGGTCACCGGCTCCTTGCACTCCGAGCAGATCCGCCGGACCAGCCGCTGGGCGAGGATTCCGTTGACCGACGCGCTGATGAGAAACGGCTCGACGCCTATGTTTATCAGGCGGGTCACGCTCGATGGCGCGTCGTTGGTGTGAAGCGTGCTGAGCACCAGGTGCCCGGTAAGCGCGGCCTGGATCGCTATGCGGGCGGTCTCCTGGTCGCGGATCTCGCCGACCATGATCACGTCCGGGTCCTGGCGCAGCAGGCTCCGCAGCGCGGCGGCGAACGTCATGCCGATGGCCTCGTGGACGTTCACCTGGTTGCAGAAGTCCAGCTCGTACTCGACGGGATCCTCGACCGTGGATATGTTCAGGCTGTCGCCGTCCATGATCCTCAGGCCGGAATAGAGCGTCGTGCTCTTGCCGCTGCCGGTCGGGCCGGTAACCAGGACTATGCCGTGGGGCTGGAGGATCTGCTCCTTGAAGGCCTCGAGCGTCTCCGGCAGGAAGCCGAGGTTGGCCAGGCCCACCTGCGTGCTTCTGGGGTCGAGGATTCTTATGACGCACTTCTCGCCGTGGATGACCGGCAGGATGCTGACGCGAAGGTCGATGGTCCTGCCATGCACTGTTGCCCGGATTCTGCCGTCCTGGGGCAGGCGGCGCTCGGAGATGTCAAGGTTGGCCATGATCTTCAGGCGCGAGATGATGGCTGAATGCATCCTGGCCGGCGGAGCGGTCTGATCGAACAGCACGCCGTCTATGCGGGTGCGAATGCGAAGCCGCGTCTCGCCAGGCTCAATGTGTATGTCGCTGGCGCCCTCTCTGACGGCCAAGGAAATCAGGAAGTTCACGTACCGGATGACCGGGCTCTCGCCGGCCAGCATTTCCAGGTCCGCGACGTCCTCGCTGGGCGAGTCGACGATCTCGACGGTATCCTCCGAGATGCCCTTGATGATCTCATCGACCTGGTCGTTGGGGTCGGCTGAAAGGTCCTCGATCACCCGCAGAATGTCCGCCGGCGGCGCCACGGCGAGCTTGATTGGCCCGTCGATCCGCCTCTTTATGTCGTCTATCAGGAATATGTCCGCCGGGTCCGTCAGGGCAACCACGATAGCGTGCTCGGCCTTGCGGATCGGCATGACCATCTTGGCCTTGCAGTATGACACCGGCAGGAGCCCGAAGGTCCGCGGGTCAACGTCGGCCGCCACGACGCGCAGGAACGGCAGCTTGAAGTACATTGCCACCGCCTGGAGGGCCTGCGTGGAGTCGATGACCTTGCCCTGGACCAGGATGTCCAGGACGCTCATGCGCGGGCTGTCCTTGCGGCGCAGCTCCGCCTGCTCGATCTGCTCGACCGTTACCTGCCCGGTTTCCACCAGCAGGCGTTCCGGGCCGTGACGGGCGGCGTCGGGATCCGCCGGCCGCCAGAGGACATCGAACTCGGCCGCTTCCGCTCGCGGGCCTGACGCCTCGGCCGGCTGCTCCGACGGTTTTTTGGTCAACAGCGGCAAAATTACCTCCAGATCTCCAGTACTCGCGTCAGGCCGGCGGCAACCGGGCTACTTGGGCAATTCAAGGACGTGCTTCTGGTCTCTCCACGTCAACTCCACCTCGCGCGGACCTATCCGCGAGACGGTCCACCCCTTGATGTTCTGGCCGGTGGTGACGAGGTTGTTGGAGACCAGGGCTGCCGGGCGCCTGCCTATCAGCACCGATTGCAGCTTGAGCGTCTTGACCGCCTCCATAGCCGCCTTGAGTTCGGCCGGCACGTTGTCTTTGGGCTCGACTTCCCCGGGCACCACAACCGGCGCCGCGTCGGGGGCCTTCTCCTTGAAAACGAAAGGATTGCGAGCGAGACGATTGCGGTCGACCTGCCTCTGCCTGGCGGCCGTGTAGAAGCCCTCCACGATAGCCTTGGCGTTGGTTCGCTGATTGAGCTCGCCGGCGTTTGGCTGAGCGTCCATCAGGTTCAGGGCGGCGTCAACCTTGGCGTAGACCAGGTTCTGCTCGCCCTTGGCCGCCTTAGGCCCGCCGCCGCCATGGCCAAGGACGTACAAGGCCGCGAAGCCCGTGGCGTAGATGCCCAGCAGAACCAGGCTGCCTCGTGTCAGGAACAAATTGCGCCTTGGCTTGCGGGCAACCGTCGCCTGCGCCTGGCACGGCTGGAGTTCTGCCGACATAGCCGGGTCCTGTGTTGCCAGGCCCGCGGGTTTCAACGTTGGTTCCATCATCACGTCGCGCCCTTTCGGTTGGGCTGGTTCTCGAAGAAGATCGACATCATCAAAGAGGCCTTGATCAGGCCCTTCTTGCCTACGTCAGTGTCGCGGCCTTCCGGCTCGAGCTTGATCTCGCGGATTCGCATGATTCGCGGCTGGGCCTCCAGGGCCAGCAGGAAGCCGTAGAAGCCCATGAAGTCGCCCTCGAATTCCATCTTGATCTGCTGCTCAATCTGCGTCGCCCCGGCCGGGACGAACGGGCTGACCCCGTTGGACTTCGTCGCGTAAATGCCCTTGGTGGCCAGGTCGTTTGCCTCCGCCAGCCGCCAGACCTCCTCGAGGACCTTGTCCATTTCCTTCTCGTTTGGCAGCTTGGACTGGAAGAACTGGATGGCCTTGTCGAGGTTGGCGATCTCATCCTTGAGGTTGCCGATGGTGGCCGTGGCGCGGTTGATCTTCTGAAGCTGCCGCTGCTTGGCGGCGATGGCAAGCCGCATCTGCCGGTCTTCCAGGTCTCGCGGGAGGAACAGGAAATACCACGCTCCGAACACGATGCCCAGCAGCATCAGGATGAAGGCGCCCTGTCGCGCCAATTCGCCTCGGTCGATGGTCATCGGCTCTCTCCCATGGACACCTGGGCCGGCGCTTTGCCTGGCGTATCATCGGGCCGCTCTGCGCGGATGGCGTCGAGCACGTCGGCGTCCGGCTTGAGAATGACGGACAATTGGAACTCGCGCGCGCCCTTGTCATGCGGGTCCATGGATTCCTTGCTGTAGGACAGGTCGACGACGTCCGTCAGCGGGTGAGCGGCCAGGCGGGCGATGAAACGCGCCACCTGCACGTCAGTGGTCGCTTTTCCGGTAATGCTGAGCGCCATCGCCAGTTGAGGCGCCTTTGACGTGGCCGGGGCCTTGATCGCCGCCGCCGCCTTGGTCTTGGGCTTATCGCCCTCGCCTTCGCCAACCACCTGAATCACCATCCGAACGGATTTGAGGCTCGCGCCATCCGGCAGCGCGCCGGTCAGCATGGCCAGCAGGTAGCTTCGGGGCATTCGCTCCATGAGGGCGGCTGAACGCCTGGCCTTGTCGAGCATGTTGGCCTTCTGTTTCTCGAGCTGGTGAACCTCGTCGATGAGCTTGGCGGCGTCGGCGTAGGCGGCGCTCATCCGATCGCTGACTTCCCGGGTCCGGCGGGTGCTTTGCTCGCGGACCACCGCCGCGGCGCAGATGGAAACGATCACGACGCCGAACAGCACCGTGCAGATCATGTTGCCGCGGTGCTGGCGCCGGCGCTGCAGGTAGTCTTCAGGAAGCAGGTTTATCGTGCTCATTTCGGGTTGTCCTCACGCGGCCTGGCCGCTGCCAAGGCTGAGTCCCACGGCCACGGCCCAGCGGGGTTGGGGTTCGCGGCGGTCGATGCCCAAATCGGGTCCGCCGGCCGGGGCGCTGCCGATGCGAACCAGCGGGTCGCCTATCTGGGCCGGCACGTTAAGCCGCTGGGCGATGAACTGGCAGAGCCGCTTGTCCATGGCCTGGCCGCCAAGGAAAATCGCCCGCTCGACGCCCTGGTTGCGGAAGACCGACTCGTAATACCGAAGGCATTGCGTAAGCTCGTCGGTCATCTCGTCCAGAACGCTTCCCATGTACTGGTCGATCTCCTGGGGCGAGACATCCGTTTCCTTGCCCGCGGCCACGTCGCGGCGAAGCTGCCAGGCCTGCTGGGGGCTGATCTTGAGCCCCTCGGCCAGGGCGGCGTCCAACTGGCGCCCGGCGACCGTCAGGTTCCGCGCAAAGACGATGCGATTGCCGTGAGCAAGCACCGCCTGAGTGCTCGACTGGCCGATGTCCAGGTAAAGGATCGCGCGGTTGGCATCCGCCGAACGCCTGAACAGCCGGGAGAAGCACTCCACGATGGCGCAGCTCTCGATGTTCACGCCCGAGACGTCCAGTCCGGCCTTGCGGGCCATGGCCAGGCAGGCCATTACCGTCTCCCGCGCCGCGGCGACCACGATGACCTCCTGGCGCCCGTCGCCCTCGCCGGCGACCTCCCCGGCCACGATGTGGCGTATCTCCGCCGACGTGGCCGGAAATGGCAGCTTGCCCTGGACCTCCTGAAGAACCGCCGCCTCGACCTGCTCGGGCGCCGTGCGGGCAATCTTGACGTGCTGGACGAACGTGGCCTCGGCCGGCAGGCCCAGCACGCACTCCCGCCCCATAAATCCGCCTGTCGCCAGCAGGCCCTTTATCGCCGAGCCGCAAAAGTCCAGCCGCGACCGGAAATCCACCTGCTTCTCGGCGGGGATGTCCGCCGAGGCGGCGGCGATCATGTCGTAGTTTCCCTCGTGCTGGCGGAATTGGGCCAGCCTTACGGCCGTGGTGCCCAAATCCAGGCCGAGGGGAAGCAATTTGCCCTTTACCATCTTGACTGCCATTACGCGCTCCCTGAAGGCTGATTCAGGACAAAACCGAAAGAGGCCAACTCGAACAGCCGCGAGCGCCCAGACCGTAACGGCAGGGGAATCTCGACGTTCGGGCAACGCTGCAATCCCATGAGGATCCAACGCTTTGCGCGCCAGCCTTTCGACTGGGTGGCCTTTTTCCGCTCGCCATAGCTCTTCCTGAACTTAACATACGTTACCGGTGCAGGTTGGGCAAACGCCCGGCCTCGACGGCTTTCATGCTCCGGTTCCTTTATCGGAAGCAGGCAGGCTGACATTAAGCAGTGCGAAGTGGAAAACTTTAGTTGGCTACGCCTCGGCCAGGATGCAGGAGTGGCATGGGCGTCCCGCCCATGAGTCACAGGGCCGTCTCGGCCCTGCTCTCGGCACTCTGGCACGGGCAAGATGCCCGTGCTACGCCTCGGCCAGGATATCGACCAGAATCTCGTTGCTGACGAACATCGCGGAGGCGGGAATCCGCAGATGGCCGGCCTGGACCTCCAGCCCGCCGGTCTGAATGTGCCGCGAGATGCTCCGGGCGAACACCTGCCGGACGTCCTGGCCGTAGCGATCCTCAAATGCTTGTAAATCCAGGCCTTGCGTCAGACGCAGTGCCAGCATGACCGTCTCGGCCATGGCGCCGCGGCCGGTGAGTTGCTCCTGGCTTGCCGGTGCGGCCTGGCCGGAAAGCAAGGCGCGGACATACGCGGCCAAATCCGGGTCGTTCATCCGCCGAACGCCGCCAAAGTAGCTGGCGGCGCCAGGGCCAAGTCCAATGTAAGGCATGTTGTGCCAATATGTTAAATTGTGGCGGCACTGCCGGCCCGGCTGGGCGAAGTTCGATATCTCGTAGTGTTCCAGCCCCGCCTTTGCCGCGGCACAGATCGCATGACGCCAGCAGGCCTCCTGCTCGGCCTCGTCCATTTCCTCAACTCGCCCGGCCTGGAGGTCCTGCCGGAGCGGGGTATTCTCCTCGAAGCTCAGGGCATAGCAGCTAAGGTGCTGCGGGCGCAAGTCCAGGGCCTCGGCAACCGAGTCCTGCCAGGACTGGAGGCTCTGGCCCGGAATGCCGTAGATGAGGTCCAGGCCGAGGTTCTGTAAGCCGGCTTGTCGCAGCATGTTGAAGGCGTCACGGGCCTGTTGTGGCGAGTGGATGCGCCCCAGGGCTTTAAGCTCATCGGCCCGCAGCGACTGCACGCCGAGGTTGACGCGGTTTACGCCGGCGTTGACGAGGACTTCGACGCCCCGGCCATCGACCGTGCCGGGGTTGACCTCGACGGAGAACTCGGTGTCGCGGTCGAGCCAGCCGGCGGGGATGCCCAGCAGCTCGTCCAGGCCGGCCTCGCCGATCGACGTGGGCGTGCCGCCGCCGACGAACACGCTGGCCAGCGGCTTGCGGAGCCGGCGGGCCTGTGCCCGCATTTCCGCGGCCAGGGCCCGGAGGAATTCGCCTGGCTCCGACTGGCCGATCGGCAGCGAGTAAAAGTCGCAGTACCTGCACTTGGCGGCACAGAACGGGACGTGGATGTACAGTGCCCCGGCCGGCGTGCCACAAAATTCGTGTCGATTTTTCTTGCAGGTATGCGATGACACTATAGAATAGACTCAGCGATCGAATGGTCTGAACAATGGTTGCGTTTCATCTCAGTGTGCTGTCGGCCCTATTAGGCTAGTGTCAGGATTATCTTATGGATGTCAAACTGGTCATGTTCAAGTCCAACGGGCAGCGGAAGGACATCGCGGTAGCCAAGAAGCTGGTCGTAATCGGCCGAGGCGAGAACTGCGACGTCCAGATCCCTCTTGAGAACGTGTCGCGCCGGCACTGTGAGATCAGCTTCACCGGCCAGGAGGTCAAGGTCAAGGACCTTGCTTCCTCCAACGGCACCTACGTAAACAACAAGCGGGTCAACGAGTGTACGCTGAAGGCCGGCGACAGGCTGGTTGTCGGGCCGGTGGTCTTCACGGTGCAAATCGACGGCAAGCCGGACGCCATCGAGCCGCGGAAGACTCGCGGCGAGAAGGGCAAGGAAGCCAAGTCCGCCGGCGCCGACGAAGTCGTCGAACTCGAAGCCGACGTCATCGACCACACCGCCAGCTCCGAGGACATCCTGGCCCTGGCCATGGGAAGCTCGTCCTCTGGACAGGATCTCGACCCGATCGCCGCCCTCGAGGCCCTCGCGGCCGAGGGACAGAAGAAGAAAAAGAAATAGCGCCACCTTGTTGGCGACTCCGGGCTTTCTCCGGCTGTCGCGGACATAATGGCGCCATGAAACATTCCCGCGGGCGACGCGCGCCAGTGTGCCGTCGCCCGCGGGCTTTTTTGCCTACTTGCCGCCTTCATCCGCAACGTCGGCAGGGCGGGGGGCCTTGTCCGGGCCGTTGGCGATGAGGAAGTGCCTGAGCATGGCCGCGGCGGCGACGGCGTCCTGGCGGGCCTTCCTGCCCTTGCGGGTGAACAGGCCGGCCAGGGCCTCATCGGCCTCGAAACTCGTCAGCCGCTCGTCCCACAGCCGCACGTCCAGGCCCGTTGCCTCGGCCAGTTCGCATGCCATGCGGCGGACCAGCCTGGCCTGGGGGCCCTCCGTGTCGTCCATGTTCAGAGGCCAGCCGACCACCACGCCGTCGACTCGGTAGTCCCGCGCGAGCTGCCGGATCCGCCTGACGGCCAACTCGGCCGGGACGGCTGGGATCACTTCCAGCGGCCCGGCGATGCCGTCTTCGGTGCTGCCGGCGGCGACGCCGATGCGCCGCGTGCCGTGGTCGATGCCAAGCCACCGGCCCATAAGGTTTACAGATACCTCGTGCCGAAGCGGGCCTCGAGCAATTGAGCGAACTCCTTCAGTCGCTGGCTGTCGGACTTATTGCAGACCAGCGTCGCGTCGCCGGAGCGGACGACGATGCAGTCGTCCATTCCGAGTATGGCCAGCAGGTGGCCGTCCTCGCAGACCACGACGTTGCGGAAGCTGTCGACCAGGATGGAGTTCTCAGCCACGACCGCGTTGCCGGCCTCGTCGAGTTCCGTGACGCTCTCGAGCGCCGGCCAGGAGCCGATGTCCAGCCATTCGCATTTCAGTTCGACCATCAGCACGCGCGGGGCCTTTTCCATCACGGCGTAGTCGATGCTGATCCTCTGGAGCGTCGGGTACGTCCGGGCCAGCATGGCGGTGATGTCCGTGCCGGCGGCGGAGGCCTGCCCGATGGGGCGGAGCTTTTCCAACGACTCGGGCAGGAAACTGGCGAGGTTCTTGCGGATGGCCCCCAGCGTCCAGACGAACATGCCGCTGTTCCAGAAGTGGTGCCCGCTCTCGACGTACTGGCGGGCGATGCGGTGCTCGGGCTTTTCCTTGAAGCCGTCGACCTCGCGAAGGCCGCCCTCCACCCCGCTCTTGCACTGGATGTAGCCCAGCCCGATGTGCGGCCAGGTCGGCCTGACGCCGAATGTGATCAGCGCGTCGGGATGTTCCTCCGCCGCGTCGCAGGCGTCCTGGACGGCCTGGGCGAAGCATTCCTGCGGGCGGATGACGTGGTCGGCTGTGAAAATGGCGATGGTCGCCTTCTCGTCGCGCGCGCCGATCAACTCGGCCGCCAGCGCCACGGCGTTCGCGGTGTCGCGTCCGATCGGCTCGCCAATGACGTTCTCCGGCTTGATCCGCGGCAGCGTCAGGCAGACCTGCTCGGTGTACTGCGCGTTGGTGATGATCCAGATATTCTCGCGGTCGAACAAGCCCAGAAGCCTGTCCACCGCCATCTCCAGCAGGCACTTGCCGCCGATAAGCGGCAGCAGTTGCTTGGGCCTGGCCATCCGGCTCAGCGGCCAGAGCCGCTTGCCGGCCCCGCCGGCCATGATTACCGCATATCGCATGTCAGTATCTCCTTAGTCGCCCGGCCGCCGACACGGCGAGCCGGCTGCGCCATGCGCAAGTAATATATCCTTCTCAATCGGCCGTTGCATCAACGAACCTCACGATTGCGGATTGCGGATTGCGGACTGTCCTGGCGCGCCGGGACAGGTTGCGGATTGTCTGGGCGAGTACCTTCCGGGAAATGAATCCGCTCCCGGCGCGCCGGGACGCAATCCCCAATCCGCTCCCGGCGTGCCGGGACCCAATCCGCAATCCCCAACCTGCCTGCCGGCAGGCAGGTCCGCAATCAGATCGCTGCCGCCTCGGCAGCGAGTGGTTACTTCCCTCAGCCATAGCTCGTGCCGCGGGCGGTGAACTTTATTGTCCCGGGCGGCAGTTGACGGGCCTTTTCGATGGCCGATGCGACGTCGGCCCACACGGCCTTGCCATTGTAGGCGATTGTTTTGTCGGGTCCGATGTACATGATGGTGGGCACGTATTTGACGTTCCAGCGGGTCATGGTGGCGTCGGTGGCATCATAGATTACCGGCGCGCCGAGGTTCTTGCCGCCGAAGTACTTCGTCACCACTTCCTTGCTGCCTTCGATATTCACCACCACGCTGTTGATCTTCGCCCCCGAAAGCGTGGGCGCCACCGTCGGCATGTCACGCAGCGCCTGGCCGGAGAACGGGCACGTGGTGTCGACAAACACCAGGACGATCCCCTGCGGGCCCATGGCCCCGTCAAGCGCGACTCTCTGCCCGCTGAGGTCCTGCAGGGCGGTGGCCGCCAAGAGTTTGCCCCCGTCGAGCGTCACGACGCCCAGCATCGCCACGTCCGGCCCCGCGTCGGCCTTCTCGGCCTGGAGGTCGGCGACCCACTTGCCCAGTTGGCTGCCCGGCTCGCTACCGCGATACCGCACACGCCCGAACTTGTCGACCAGGACGAATGTCGGAACGCTCGTGGCCGCAAACGCCCCGGCCATTGTCATGTTCGGGTCGCGGTAGATGGGGAACTTGAGGTTCTTGTCCTTGTAGTAGGCATCGACGGCGGCGGCGTCCTTGGCCTGCTCGACCCGCAGAAAGGCCAGGCCGGGCACATCGTCGAGCTTCTGGTGCAGGATCATCCCGTCAAGGCCCTGCGCGCTGAGTTCGCAGGTCAGAACCCCGTTGATGACCATGCCGAACTCGATCATGGCGACGCGGCCCTTGAGGTCGTACTGCGCGAGCAGTTGCTTACGCAACGGCGCCGCGGCCGCGTACGCCGCGTTCTGCCGAATCGCCGCGGCCGACAACTGAGTCGCGGCCGGCTTTGGGGCCGGCGGCGGCGCGGACCGCTTGCAGCCGGCAAAGACCAGTAGTCCCAGAACCGCCGCCGCGAGGGCGGGTATTCGGCAAACTATGCCGGTGGTAGCAGTCATATAATCACTGTGCTCCGAAAAGAAGCTCTTAGGTCTTAGCTCTCAGGTCATAGAGGCAGAGCCAAGGCCGCCAGGCAAATCTTAACCAGCCCAAACGATTCTACCCGCGAACGGCCTCCAGGTCAACGGGTTTCAAAAAGGCTACAGACTTCAGGCCTCAGGCTTCAGACTTGTTCCCACGCACGCGGGGCGGGCGAGCATAGGTCCTATCCCGGCGCGCCGGGATAAGACCTACGGACTTATCCCCACCGCATGCAGTCCATGTCCGGGTTCCAGGTTCCGGGTCCCCGCTTCCGCCGTTTTCTTCTACGAGTTCCAGGTTCCAGGTTACTGGTTCCGCCGTTTT
>CAYOBS010000106.1:0-10589 GCA_964402305.1 uncultured Planctomycetaceae bacterium
CATTCGGGGTTGGACTTGGGAGCATGGTTGCAGGAGGAATCTATTAATTGACCAACACCCTCGTTACACTGATCCACCATGGCTGACGACAAGGGACAGGCGGAGCGGTTCGTGCAGGCCGGGCGGGCACGCAGGGGCGGGCTGGTGCGGGAGTTCTGGGACTTCCTCAAGCACAACAAGAAGTGGTGGCTGCTGCCTATCCTGGTGATTATCCTGCTCATGGGCCTGCTGGTGGTCCTGTCCGGCAGCGGGGTGGGGGCGTGGATGTACACGATCTTCTAGGAAAGGCAGAAGGCAGAAGTCTGAAGTCTTCTTCCGGAAGCCTGAGGTCTGAAGCCTGAAGCCTGAAGCCTCGTTCCCGAGCCTTGCTTCCGCGCGGGGGCTTGGTGTAAGCTCTTGTCGTGGCAAATCAAGAGCAGTTGCATAGCGATCCCCGACCCATCGGGGTTTTCGATTCCGGCCTCGGCGGCCTGACGGTCGTGCGCGAGTTGACGGGGATCATGCCGGCCGAGGACATCGTCTACCTCGGCGACAGCGCCCGCGTCCCCTACGGGATCAAGAGCCTCGATACGATCCGGCGGTTCGCGCTGGAGGACATGTCGTTCCTGCTGGGCTTCGATCCGAAGATGATCGTCGTGGCCTGCAACTCCGCGACGGCGGCGGCGTACGAGCAGCTCGTCGCGGCCAGTCCGGTTGACGTGGTGGACGTGATCCGTCCCGGCGCAGCCGCGGCCGTGGCGGCGACCGACGGCATTATCGGCGTGATCGGCACGGAGGCCACCGTAAAGAGCGGCGCCTACCAGCGGGAGATAGCCAGGCTGGCGCCCGGGCGCGAGGTGATGGCCCAGGCATGCCCGCTGCTGGTCCCGATCGTCGAGGAGGGGCGGGACCAGGACGACCCGATCGTCCTGAACGTACTTTACGACTACCTTCGCGCCATGCAGCGCCGGCGGTGCGGGGCGATGATCCTCGGCTGCACGCACTACCCGCTGCTGGCCGGGGCGATCGGCAAGCTCATGGGCCCTGATGTCAAGCTCGTCAGCAGCGCCAGCGCCGCGGCCTGCGAGGCGCGCCGCGGGCTCCTGGCCGCCGGGCTGGACAACCCCTCCGGGCGCGGAAGCTTGCGATGCTACACCACCGACAACGCCGAGCGGTTCGCCGTCCTGGGCGAGCGGTTCGGCGGGCGAAGAATAGACCACGTGGAGTTTGTGGGGACCGACGAACTGGAATCACGACGAATTGGTGCTCAGTAACCAGTAGCCGGTAGTCAGTAGCCGGTAGTCAGTGAAAAGAAGAAGAAGTAGAAGAAACGAAATATGGAGGGCAGTTGGCACTGGCGGCAGCCGAGGCCTGCTCGCTTCAGCGAGCAGGAGCACGGGTGGTAGCGCATAAGAAGGCAGTTCGCGTGGTAGCACAGGCAGCGCATAAGAAGGTAAAGAGTCGAACATGACCCTTCGATTCATTCGAAACAGGGCAAGACGACATGGTCCCAGGGATTGCTGTCCCTGGGCTTCAAGGTCTTTCTTTTCACTATTTCCTACTGCCTACTACCTATTACCTATTACCTTCGTTGCTTTATTGGCGGCGGTTCTGGCGGGCTGCTCCAAGGGTGGTGGCGAGGGCGAGAAGGTCACGCTCAACAGCATGGTCCAGAAGTTTTCCGGTCCGGCGCCAGGGCAGTTGGTGGCCTGGGCCTTCGACCCCAACGACCCCGACAGGCGCCGCCAGGGCGTCGTGGGCCTCAGCTCGAAGGACTGGGGCCTCAAGGAGCCGTACCTCAAGGGCTACGCGGCCCTGCTGAAGACCGACAAGGACCCGCTTGTCCGCGCCGCGGCCGTCCGGGCGCTTGGCCGGGCGCAGGACCCAAACTACGCCCCGGACATCACGCGGGCGCTGATGGACACCGACGTTACCGTCCGCCAGGACGCCGCTACCGCGCTGGACAAGGTCCACGACAACACCTCGGCCATGGTGCTGCGAAACCGCGCGATCAGCGACGTCGATCAGGACGTCCGCGCCAATTCCTGCCGGGCGCTGCGGCACCATCGCGACATAGCCGTGGTGCGGACGCTGGTGGACTGCCTGTCCGACAAGGCGTTTTCCGTGCGATACCAGGCCCACGGGTCGCTGGTGGAGATCGTCGGAAAGGACCTCGGCTACGATCCGCGGGACTGGGCGGACCTGGCCGATGCCGTGGCACTGGCGACAAAGGCCGCGCCGCCGGACAAAATGCCCTGGTGGGACTGGATGCGGATTACAAAGTCCACCAGCCGGCCCTCGACCAAGCCGGCCTCAACGGCGCCAAAGGCCGCGCCGAAAGTGGATGTCGTCACGCCCAAGGTAGCAAACCCCGCGGCGCCCGACCCGCCGAAGACGTAATCTGCCGGTCTTCCCAAGTCTCCGGAGAAATCGATGCTCGCGATGTGTTTTGACGGCGAGGTGGTGATGCGGACTGATTACCCCAGGCCGCGCTGCGCCCACGGCGAGGTGCTCGTCGAGGTCAGCAAGGCCGGGATATGCTCGACCGACCTGGAGGTCGTAAAGGGCTACATGGGCTTTAGCGGCGTGATGGGCCACGAGTTCGTCGGCAAGGCCGTCGGGGGATCGCGGCAGTGGAACGGCAAACGCGTCGTGGCCGAGATCAACTGCATCTGCGGCAAGTGCGACATGTGCAAGTCCGGCCTGGCCAACCATTGCCGCAACCGGACGGTCATCGGCATCGACGGGCGGGATGGGTGCTTCGCCGAGTACGTAACCGTCCCGGGGCGAAACTGCCACGAAGTGCCCGAGACCGTCGGCGACAGCGAGGCGGTCTTTATCGAGCCGCTGGCGGCGGCGTTCCAGCTCATCCGCCAGGTCAAGTTCGCCCAGTCGGACCGCGTGGTGGTGCTTGGCGACGGGCGGCTGGCGCAGCTCATAGTCCGTGTGCTTCGCCTGCGGCTGCGGCGGACGCTGATGGTGGGCCGGCATGCGGCCAAGCTCGATGCCGCGGAGAAACAGGGCGTCCAGACTGTCCTTGAAGGCGACTTCGTTCCCGCCAAAGACGCCGACGTGGTCGTCGACGCCACGGGCAGCGCGGCCGGCTTCGAGTTGGCGATGCGGACGGTCCGCCCGCGCGGCACGATCGTCCTGAAGAGCACTTTTGCCGTTGCCTCCGCCGGCGGACTGAACCTCGCCCCGCTGGTCATCGACGAGATCACCGTCGTGGGCTCGAGGTGCGGGCCGCTGCCGGAGGCAATCGCCGCCCTGGCACGCCGAGAGGTGGACGTCTCGGCCCTTATCAGCGCGGAGTTTGCGCTGGCCGACGGCCTGGCCGCGATGGAGGCCGCGCAAAGCGGCAAGAACATAAAGGTCCTGCTCGATGTCCGAAGATGAAAGCTCAAGCCGGCCTGGCGATGCCGCGCCGCCGGGCCACGCCGGCAAGCCGTACGAACTGGTCACGCCGCGGCTGGGCTGGCAGGTGGGGCGGTTTGGCAACCTCTCGGCCATACCCGGACTCATCCACGCCGTAACGACGCGCCGCGGGCTGGATGTGCGCGTTGCCGCCGCCGACCGCGACGCCGCCGCCCGGCAGGTTGCCGCCGCGATGGAATTGGGCGGCGTGGCGTTCTGCAAGCAGGTCCACGGCAATACCGTGCATCGCGTCGATGGCCCGGGACTCGCCGGTGAGGGCGACGGCCTGGTTACGGACACGCCCGGCCTCGGCGTGATGTGCTTCAGCGCCGATTGCCCGCTCGTGCTCGTCGCCGATTCCGCCGGAAGGGCCGTCGGGATCGCGCACGCCTCGTGGCGAAGCACCGTGCGGCAAGTGACAACCCGGCTTGTCGAGAAGCTCCGCACCGAATTCGGCTGTCGCGGCGAGGACCTCGTCGCCGGCATTTCTCCCTCGGCCGGGCCTTGCTGCTACAAGGTCGGGGCCGAAGTGGTTGACGCGGCCGTGCGGGAACTGGGCATCGTGGCCGAGCGGTTCTTCCGCGTCAGCGGAGGCAAGTTCATCTTCGACCTATGGGGCGCCAATTTCCACCAGCTCCAGGCCGCGGGCGTACCGGGCGCGAAGATTGCAGCCGCACGCGTCTGCACGATCTGCCACAACGAGACATACCCAAGCTGCCGCGCCGAGGGCGACGCCGCCGGACGATTCGTCGCGGTGATAGGACGGAAAGAGATATGAACATTGAGGAACTGAACCGACAATTCGGCATTCCCGGCGTGGCGGAGTTCGAGGAGGGCAATGGCGGGTTGACGAAGTTGCTGATCGCGGCCGAGGGATCGGTCGCCGAGGTCTACCTGCTCGGTGGGCACGTTACGCGATGGCTTCCCTCCGACGGGCAGGACGTGCTGTGGCTCAGCCGGGCCAGCCGCTACGAGATCGGCAAGCCCATTCGCGGCGGCATTCCCGTCTGCCATCCGTGGTTCGGACCGCTCGAAGGCGACTCATCGGCGCCGCTGCACGGCTACGTCCGCCAGACTCTGCTGGACGTCGAGAGCGTCACGCTGAACGAAGACAGCAGCGTTTCGGCCGTGCTGTGGCGGAAGTTCTCCAAGCCGGCGAGCGACAACTGGCCGGGCTACTTCGAGCTTCGCGTGCGGATAACCGTCGGGCGGTCGCTGTCGGTTGCGGCCGAAACGCTCAACCTCGGCCCCAAGGACCTTGTGCTCAGCGAGGCGTTGCACACCTACTTCCGCGTTTCGGATGTTCGCAAGGTCCGCGTGACGGGCCTGGCCGGCCAGGCGTGCTGGAGCAAGGTGACCGGCGCCCGGGCCGTGCAGGGCCCCGAGCCGCTGACGTTCACCGCCGAGACCGACCGCGTCTATGGCGGCTCGACCGGCGAGGTCGTGCTGCACGATCCGCAAATGGGCCGCTCGATTCGCATAGCTAAACGCGGCTCGAAGTCCACCGTAGTCTGGAACCCGTGGATCGCCAAGGCCGCGGCCATGCCCGATTTTGGCGACGACGAATGGCCCGAGATGCTCTGCATCGAGACCGCCAACGCCCTGGACGACGCCGTGCCAATCCCGCCGGGAAAGATGCACACGATGGAGACGATCATCTCCGTCGGGCCATGCGAGTAGAAGCAGCAGCAGAAGAAGAAGAAGCGGACCTGCCTGCCGGCAGGCAGGTCCGCTTCTTTTTCTTTTTCTTTTTCTTTTTCTTTTTCTTTTTCTTTTTCTTCTTTTACTTCTGCCTATCTCGCCTGTCCGTTGGCCTGCCGCTGCGGCGCCAGCCGAAGACGCGCAGGGGATAGAACACCGTCGTGACGATGTTGTTGTAGGCGTTGACGCTGATCTGCCGGGCGACCGCTCGCACGGGTGTCGCGCCGGCGTCGGGCATGCCGTAGAGCCAGAACATCGCCAGCAGCCTGGCGGCGATGGCCAGCACGAATGACAGGTGCCAGTTCGTCCACGCCACCGGGCCAATGGTAAGCGGGTGCAGATGGAGGCCCTCCAGCGAGCGAGTCATGACTCCTCCGACAAGGCCGCCCAGGGCCCCGCCAACGCTGATGAGCACGGCCGAGGCGGCCATGTAGCGGCTCTTGCCGGTGCCTTCGGAGAAGCCCAGCACTATGTTCGTCTGGGCGACGTTGACCCCCGGCCAGGTTGCCCCGCCGATGATGCAGGCCAGGACGCTCCAGAGGTACGCGCCGACCGGCAGGGCGGTCTCGGGACTGCCCCAGCCTTCCCGCCCGAAGGCCCGGCCAACCTGCGACAGCGCCCAGAACACGCCGCGGACGGCGAAGTCCGGCGCCGGCGTCTGACGGGAGATGAACAGCCAGGGCACCAGCGACAAGGCGACGCCGACGGTTCCCAGCACGAGCACGGGCCTTCGGCCCCAGCGGTCGATGGCCCGGCCCCAGGCTCGCGCGGCAAAGATCCCCGCCACCGGGCCGATGACCAGGAACAGCGAGTTGGTGGCCAGGCTGCTGAAGCCCAGGTTGTCCATCGCGTTGAGCCAGATGTACCAGCCGGAGCAGGTGACGGAGAACGTCAGCGTCGCGCCGAAAAGGACGTAGCTGCGGAAGACGCGGTTGCTCAGCGGCTCGATCAGCAGGTCGTGCAGCAGAGCCCTCCAGCGGGCAAGCCCCGCCGGGCCCGACGCGGGCTGCTCGTCGTAAAGCTGCTGGTCGGGGTCCTCGCGGCGTCGCTGGGCCTCTGGCGACGGCGCCGGCAGGATCTCGGGGACCCTGCGATAGCAGAGTATGTCGGCCATTCCGCAAATCGCCGCCACGGCGAGAACGCCGCAGATAGTCCACATCGCCGTCGGCTGATATGCGGGGCCGTTGGGGTCGTAGACGATGTCCATCAGCAGACCCGCCAGAAGCACCGTAACGGATATCGTGCCAAGCGAGAGGCGCTCGCGGTTGGCGAAGAACCGCCCGCGAACCCGGCGGGGCAGAAGTGAGCCCATCCACGTCAGCCACGGCGGGCCGGAAAGGGCGGCCGTGAACCAACTGACGCCCATGATCGACAGGACCGCGACGACCGCGATTCCCGACGGCGCCGGCAGCAGCAGCCCCGTCAACCCCACGGCCAGCCAAAGCCCGCGGTGGATAAGGGCGAACTGCATGAACTGGTACTTGACCAGCCCGGTCCGCTCGATCAGCAGCGACGCGGCGAGTTGGCCCAGCGTCGCGATGAACGGCAGGGCGGCCATGAGGCCGAAGGCCAGGTCGCCGAAGCCGAGCATGCCGGCGAGTATCTTCATCTGGCTGCCGGATATGCACGCCAGCCAGATTGCGCAGAACATCGAGCTAAGCGTCACCAGTTTCAGCGCGCGGCGCAGGTGCGAGCCCCGAACGCTCAGGGCGGGCACCGCCTCGTAGGATTTGTGTCTCCAGGTCATGGCGCCTCTACAAAACAACGCGGCGCATTTTACAGGGCGCATCGCGGCGGCGATAGCACGCCGCCGAGCAAACAGAGCGGGTGCGTTTGCGGATGTTTCCGCGTGCGCTGGCAAGGCGCAATCCCGGCGCGCCGGGATAGGTCCCATAGGACTTATTGCGAACGCTGCGCGTGCTCCCGGCCGGCGCCGCGATTTGAAAGTGCTGTCGTACTACGAACTGCCCGCCAGCCTCTTGACCCGCCGGCCGGGGCAGTCTAAAGTTTCTCCCCCGGCCGATTGTGGCCGAGGGCATAGAGGATCGAGCAAATGCCAATGGAGCGCACGCTTATCGTCCTGAAACCCGACGCCGTGCAGCGCCAGCTCATCGGGCAGATCGTCGGCCGGTTCGAGCGAAAGGGGCTCAAGATCATCGGAATGAAGCTCCTTAGCGTCTCGCGCGACCTTGCCCGGCGGATGTACAGCGTCCACGAGGGCAAGAGCTTCTACGCGGCGCTGGCGGATTTCATCACCGCCTCGCCCGTCGTGGCGATGGTGCTGGAGGGCGCCGGTGCCGTCGCGGTCTGCCGCGCGCTTATGGGCCCGACGTACGGCCCGGACGCCCCCGGCGGGACGATCCGGGGCGATTTCGGCATGAGCAGGCGTTACAATCTCATTCACGGATCCGATTCGCCCGAGGCCGCCGCAAGGGAAATACCGCTTTTCTTCGCCCCGGGCGAACTGGTCGCCTACGAGTTGGACGCCGACAGGTGGATCTACGCGAGGTCCGACGACAGCCGGTTGATCTGACCGCGGGCCGGCACGCACACGCAAACGGGAGCGCAATCATGAAGATCAAAATAGCCGAAGAAGTCCAGGCCGAGGCGGTGGACGCCGCCGGCGCACATGGCGTGCAGATCCGCCTGCTCATCCACGACGCCGAGGGTGCCCCTAACTTCCACATGCGGCAGTTCATCATCTCGCCCGGCGGGCACACGCCGCGCCACAGCCATCCGTGGGAGCACGAGGTCTTCGTCCTCAGCGGCAGCGGCGCGATCGTCTCAGCCGAGGGCGAGCTGCCCCTTGGACCGGGCCAGTGCGTGTACGTCGCGCCCGAGGATGACCACCAGTTCAGGAACACCGGCGGCGAGGACCTCAAGTTCCTCTGCGTGATCCCCAGGCCGCAGTAGCATGAGCGAGGAAAAGGACAAGGACGCCCTACGCGCCGAGCAGCTCCGCCAGGATATCAGGCGGCACGACCGGCTTTACTACGTCGAGGCCAGGCCGGAGATTCCCGACCGGCAGTACGACCAGCTTATGGACGAGCTCAAGGCCGTCGAGGCCCGCCGGCCGGAACTCGCCACGCCGGACTCGCCAACGCAGCGGGTCGGCGGGCAGCCGATCGAGGGTTTTGCATCCGTCGAGCACTCCCAGCCGATGCTCAGCATCGACAACACCTACAACGAGCAGCAGGTCCGCGAGTTCGACGCCCGCGTTCGCAAGGCCCTCGGGCGCGACGAAGTAACGTACCTCGTTGACCCGAAGATCGACGGCGTGGCCATTTCCTTGCGATTTGAGAATGGGCGCCTCGTCCTCGCGGCCACGCGCGGCGACGGGCGGCGCGGCGACGACATTACCAACAACGCGCGCACCATCCGCGCCATTCCGCTGACGCTCGAAGGCAAGCCCGGCGAGAGACTGCCCGACGTCATAGAGGTCCGCGGCGAGGTGTACTGGCCGCGAAGCGAGTTCAACGCCCACAACGCCGCCCGGGCCGCCAAGGGCCTGGAAATGTTCGCCAACCCCCGCAACGGAGCGGCCGGAACGCTCAAGCAGCTCGATCCGAAACTGGTGGCCGAGCGGCGCCTTTCGTTCCTGGCCCACGGGATCGGCGAGCTTTCCGAGCCGATCGGCGCGACCGCCAGCGAAGCCATGGCGAAGCTCGCCTCGTGGGGCATTCCCGCAAACCCGCACTGGACGCTCTGCAAGAACATCGACGAGGTCCTGGCGGCAATTGCCGACTGGCTGACGCGCCGCGAGCAGGTCGATTACGAGACCGACGGCATGGTCGTCAAGGTTGACGACCTGCAACTCCGCGAGGAACTCGGCGCATCCAGCAAATACCCGCGATGGTGCATCGCCTACAAGTACGAGACCGAGCGGGCCGAGACGCATCTGAGCAGTGTTGACTTCCAGGTCGGCCGGCTTGGCACCATCACGCCGGTGGCGCACTTCGATCCGGTCCAGCTCGCCGGCACGTGCGTCTCGAACGCCTCGCTGCACAACTTCGACCAGGTCGAGCGGCTGGGCGTCCGCGTCGGCGACACGATCCTCGTCGAGAAGGCCGGCGAGATAATCCCGCAGGTCGTCGGCGTGCTTGCCGACCGCCGCCCGGGCGATACCAAGCCGATCGTGCCGCCGGAGAACTGTCCGAGCTGCGACAAGCCCGTCGCCCGCGACGCCGGCGGCGTGTACCTGCGGTGCCTCAACCCCGAGTGCCCCGCGCAGATCCGCGAGCGGCTGGAGTTCTTCGCCGGGCGAAACCAGATGGACATCGAAGGCCTCGGGCCCGCTGTCGTCGACCAGCTCGTCGGTGCGGGCCTGATCCAGCACTTCGCGGACCTCTACTCGCTGAATAGGGACCAGCTCGTCGGGCTTGATCGCATGGGCGAGAAGTCCGCCCGCAACCTGCTGGACGGCATCGAGGCCAGCAAGAAACGGGGGCTGGAGCGGCTGATCGCGGCGCTGGGCATGCGGCACGTCGGAGGCAGGGTGGCCGAGGTGCTCAGCCGGCACTTCGGCGACATCGACGCGCTGGCTTCGGCGAGCGTCGAGGACCTCACGCGGGTCAGCGAGATCGGCCCGGTCATCGCCGAGAGCGTCCACGCGTTCCTGCACAGCCAGGCCGGCATGGAAGTGATTGATCGCCTCAAGGCCGCCGGGGTGGTCCGCCGCGACGGATCGTCCGCCCGCGGGTTCGACAAGCTCACCACAAGCCGCCCGGCCGCCGAGGCCGGGCCGAAGTCGCCGCTGCTTGGCATGACGGTTGTGGTCACCGGCATGCTGGAGTTCTTCACCCGCGCGGGCGCCGAGGACGCAGTCAAGGCTGCCGGCGGCAGGCCGGCGTCCAGCGTGTCCAAGAAGACGCACTTCGTCGTGGTCGGCGAGAACCCGGGTTCCAAGGCCGACAAGGCCCGCGCGCTCGGCGTCGAGATCATCGACGAGGCCGAGTTTATGAAGCGCCTCGGGAAAAGGCCCGAAAACCTTGCGGGCAGTGGCCGGTAGCCGGCTGGCCTGCTCGCTTCAGCGAGCAGGAAAGGCGGAACCCGGAACAGCAAAAGCGGAACCCGGAACCCGGGAAAGCCAAACGGCGGAACCATGAACCTGGAACACGGGAAGCTGAAAAAGCTGATCCTCGAACAGGGTTCCCGTCGTTCGCCGTTTTTCCGGGTTCCGTGTTCCCAGTTCCAGGTTCCGTTGTCAAGTCATGGTTCCCGGTTCCGCCGTTTCTTCTCCCAGTTCCAGGTTCCGTCGTTTGCTTTCCCGGGTTCCGCCTTTTCTTCTCCCCGGCTACCAAAGAAAAAGGCCCGCTGCATCGCGACGAACCATGGAGCGGGCAAAAACGAAAGGCCTCCCCGCACATAACCAATGCGGCGCATCGCTGTAAACCGTCGGACTTAGCACATGGCGGCGAAGCTGAGGATGATGAAGAAGACCATCTTCAACTTTCGGCGTACACTTTCGCGACTCATGGGATTACCTCCTGGGGCAA
>CAYOBS010000107.1:0-10563 GCA_964402305.1 uncultured Planctomycetaceae bacterium
ATTCAGGAGCACTTGTAATCTATCGTTGATTCAGGAATTGTTTTGGACAAGAGTGGGAGAGGGCAAATGGTGTCATGGCAGGCGATCTGGGGCATGGTTGGCGAGTTGTCAGGCGTTGGTTCGGGATTCTCGCGGCGGCAGGCGGTGACGACGATCTTATGCGCCGCATCGCTTGTCTTGGCGTCAAGCGCGGGGGCAGTTCAGGCCGCGGATGGCCAGCCCGGCCCGGCAGCGACCCGGCCGGCTGTCATGGCAACGACGGCCCCGTCGGTTGAGCCGAACCAACCGGTCGGGCCGGCGCAGGGGCCGCAGACCTGGCTGGACGAGGTGCTCGTTACGGCGACGCGAAGCGAGATGAAATCCTTCGCGGCCCCTTACAGCGTCAACACGGTCGACGTGAACGGTTTCTCCTCCAACCGCATGTATCGCACGACGACCGACGCCCTTCGCGACGTGCCGGGCGTGATGATCCAGAAGACCTCGAACGCCCAGGGCTCGCCGTACATCCGGGGCTTCACCGGCTACAGGACGCTGATGCTGGTCGACGGCATCCGCCTGAACAACTCGACCTTCCGCGACGGGCCCAACCAGTACTGGAACCTCATCGACCCGTACACCATAGACCGTCTGGAAGTTGTCAAGGGCCCTTCGTCGGTGCTCTACGGCAGCGACGCTGTCGGCGGGACGGTCAATGCCGTGCTCCGCCGCCCGGACGGCTACGGCGAGGGTCTGCAGGGCTATCGCCAAGTTTACGGGCAGGTAGCCTCGGCCCAGCGAAGCTACATTGGGCGAGGCGAGGCCGTCGCCACCTACGGCCCGTGGCTGGGCATCATGGCCGGCGGGACGTGGAAGGACTTCGGCGACGTCGACGGCGGCCAGGGCGTCGGCATCCAGAAGAAGACCGGCTACGGCGTGTGCAGCGGCGACGTGAAGATCGAGTACCACCCGGACCCGACGACCACCTGGACCTTCGCCCACTACCAGCTCTACGAGGACAACGCCTGGCGGACGCACGCGACGATCTACGGCACCAGTTGGTACGGCACGGCCGTCGGCACCGATTTGCGGCGGGTCATCGACGAGGGCCGGTCGCTGTCGTACGCCCGCTACCGCAAGGACCGCGTCAGCGAATGCTTCGACTCGATCGAGTTGACCGCGTCGTTCCAGACGCTCGGCGAGGAGCAGTGGCGGACGCAAAGCAACGGGCGCGAGATCCGCGACCGCACTGACGTCAACACCTACGGCCTGGGTATGCAGTTTGTGACGCCCAGCAAGATCGGCAAGTGGACGTACGGAGCGGAGTGGTACCACGACGAGGTCGGCTCGTCTTCGCGCACGCTTAATGCCGACGGTTCGCTGCGCAGCGTCGCCATCCAAGGCCCCGTTGGCGACGATGCTTCATACGACCTGCTTGGCGTGTACGTCCAGGATGTAATTCCGCTGTGCGAGCGGGTTGACCTTACCCTCGGCGAGCGATACACCTTCGCCCGGGCCGAGGCAGGCAAGGTCAGAGATCCGGACACGGGCGACCGGATTTCCATTGCCGACGAATGGAACAGCATGGTCGGCAGCGCCCGCCTGGCATGGTTCGTCGACCCCAAGGAGCACTGGAACGTCTACGGCGGCGTGTCGCAGGGCTTCAGGGCGCCGAACCTGTCAGACCTGTCCCGGTTCGACACGGCCCAGTCGGGCGAGTTTGAGGTGGCCGCGCCGGGCCTCGACCCCGAGAAGTACATCTCCTACGAAACCGGCGTCAAGGCCAAGTACGACGACTTCGCAGCCCAGGCGAGCTACTTCTACACCGACATCACCGACATGATCGTCCGCACCCCGACCGGCGGCACCATAAACGGCCAGCCGGAGGTCACCAAGCAAAACGTCGGCAACGGCTACGTTCAGGGCGTGGAGACCGGAGCATCGTGGCGGTTCTGCCCGCAGTGGACACTCTTCGGAACCCTGGCGTGGATCGACGGCCAGGCCGACTCGTACCCGACAAGCGCCCCGGTCATCAAGCGCGAGCCGCTAAGCCGGCTCATGCCAACCACAACCCAGGTCGGCCTGCGATGGGATCACCCCAACAAGAAGCTCTGGGCGGAGACGTCCTGCACGTTTACCGACCGCGCCGACCGCCTCACTGCCGCCGATCGCCGTGACACGCAGCGAATCCCACCGGGCGGCACGCCCGGATACACCGTGCTCGATATCCGCGCCGGCTGGAAGGTTTGCGACGGGCTCGACGTGTGGTCGGCAGTCGAGAACGTCACCGACCAGGACTACCGCATACACGGCTCGGGCGTGAACGAACCGGGCACGAACTTCAAAGTCGGCGCGAAGTGGCGGTTCTAAGCCGTCCGGCGGGCAGCCCGGCAGCGGCTATATCGCCTGGTGCCACACCCAAGCCGAAAAAGGGGCGGCTTGGGGGTGGTTATATCGCCGGGCTGCCCTTTATGAAGAAGTCTCTCATTGAGCCTATCCGTCAGAACTTCACTTTTGCGCCAGTATATGCCGCCAGGCCCGGCGTTCCGTAGCCCGACGCATCCTCGTATTGCTCGTTGAAGGCGTTATCCACGTTGCCGAAAAGCGTCACGTTCTTGCAAAGGTCGTACTCGGCGCCGAAACGCCAGACGGCATACTTTGCCAGCCGGACGCGGTGACGGTCGTACGGGGGATTCATGTCGTACACCAGGTCGTCGCGCCCGCCGACGAAGCCCACTTCGGTATTCAGGCGGAGCCGCTCGGTCGCCCTATATTCAACGCCCACGCTGAACTTGTGTCTTGGCCGGCGGATGAGGTCGTCGTGCGTCTGCTCATCCCGGGTATGAAGGTAGGTGTAATTCGCCGACAACTCAACGGCCTTGCAGAGCCGCCACTTGGCACTGGTCTCCACGCCCTTGGTTTGCGCCCGCCCGACATTCTCGTACCTCATGACCGGAAACTCGATCATGTCCGTGAACCTGTTCTCGAAGTATACCACCTCCCAGACCAGAGCCTTATTGCAGAAATACTGCTCGAAGCCCGCCTCCCATCCCAGCGACTCCTCGGGCCGAAGCGACGAGTTGCGGTACGGCCCGAAGAGCTGGTAGACCGTGGGCGCCTTGAAGCCGGTGCCGATGGCGCCCTTGAGCTTGGTCTGGGTCTGGTTGATCCACAGCGCCGGCGCGACCCGCCACGTTACGGCCTGGCCGAACTGGTCGTGCTCATCCAGCCGGACGCCCGCGGTGGTGAAGAACGTGTCGGCGATGTTGATCTTGTCCTGGACGAACCACCCCCAGGTCCGCATCGCCATTCGCGGTAAGTCGCCGTACGTGCTGTTGCTGCTGCCGGCCTGCTCTTCGGTCTCCATGCCGACCGACAGCGTGTTGGTCTCGTGGAGGCGCAGGTCGTGCTGCCACTCGAACTTCGTCCGCTCGCCGTTGAAGTTGCTGCGCAGCAGGTCGCCGGGGGGGTTGTCGTTGTCCGTGCGGCGGTTTCGGATGTGCGAGAAGGCGAACCGCTGCTCCCAGCGCCCGTCCAGAAGGCTCAGCTTGGGCTCGACCTTCAGAAGCAACTCGCGGTCCTTGCCGTACCGGTCGGGGTCGTCCTGTCCGGGCCCGCCGCCGTCGTCGGTCTCGATGCGGTTGGCGTGGCCCTTCAGCAGCACCGTCGTCTCGAACTTATCACTCGGCGTGATGCCCAGCTTGGTCATGTATGACGTTCCGCCGAACCCGTCGCGCTCGTGGTTGCCGTCGCGGACGGCCGCGGCGGAGAAGCCCCCGCTGTCCAGCCGGGTCATGCTGGCGTAGTAATCCAGCCAGCCCTGGCTGCCGCCTCCGGCGACGGTCTCGCCGTATGTGTGGTACGAGCCGGCCCAGGCCTTGACGTAACCGTTAAGCTTGCCCTTGCCCCGCTTGAGGATGATGTTGATCACGCCGCCGATGGCGTCCGAGCCGTAAAGCACGCTCTGCGGGCCCCGAACCACCTCGATCCGCTCGACATCCTCGGTCTGGAGGTTGCCGAAGTTAAAGCCCCCGCTGGGGGAGATCGGATCGTTCACGGCGACCCCGTCGATCAGCACCTTCGTCTGCTCGGTCTTGGCCCCGCGAAGCGACACGGTCGTCACGCTGCCCGTCGGGCCGCTCTGGGTCGCGACAAGGCCCGGCACGTCGCGAAGGGCTTCCGCGACGGTCTTTGCGCCCTTGCGCTCGATGTCCGCCGCGGTGATTACCGTCACCGACGAGGCCACCTCGCGAAGCGGCGTCGCCAGCCGCGTCGCCGTCACCACGATCTCCTCGCCCGCCCGGCCCGCGGGGAAACCGTCCGAGGCCGGGGCAGTGGCGGCAGGGGCTGTTGTCGGCGCCGCGGCCTTTGCGGCGGGGGCATTGGCGTCCTTCGCACCGGTCGCCGGCGGGGCGGCGGGGGTGTTGGCGTCGGGTCCGTTCGCGCGCGCATGCAAAGCCCCGGTCGAGAGTGCAATGAGGATTCCCAAAACCAGGTACATGGCTGGGGGCTCAGTTTTCGGCGCATCATTCGTGGGGTGGGGTGCGAACCGGCAGGTCATGTCGTGCTCCTGTGCCCCAATCGCGTGGGGCCGGCTCCGGGCCAAAATGAAAACGCCCGGCCATCGCGTGCTTCTGCGAGGCCGGGCGTTGGTCTGTCGGAGCCGAAAGACGACCTGCCCGGTGCGCCCCTGACGCGAGGACCGACTACCGTGCGCCACAGGCAGGTCTTCTGGCTTCCGGGTCTTTCTCCCGCCGCGCCTTCCCGCCGCTCTCGCGGCAGTGGCCTTTGCGGCGTTCGTCACCGGTTACAGCGGCGCGTCCGCGGCCGATTCTCACGGCCTTCCCTGTTGCGCCCGCCGTCAGGCGGGCAGCCTGTAACGCCGGCCATCAAACCCCAATCCCGCCGGCAAGTCAAGTCCCCAAAAATATAAAAAATGCAAAAAATGCCTGGGCGGGATTTTCTTTCGCCCGGGCGGCAAGGGGCATGGGAATCCAGCAAGCCTCGACAACCGCCTATCTGCGCTAATCTGCGTTAATCTGCGGATAACTTGTTTCTTCTTTATCCCATGCATCCCTGCTGTAAAATCAGGGCCATGGGATCTGATAAGAAGAAGCCAAGTTGTCCGCATGCCGCTCTCAGGGAGGCCGAGGAGGCCCTGCGCAGGAACCAGCGGCGATTTGCCGCCTTCATGGAAAACCTGCCCGGCACGGCGTTCATGAAAGACCAGGCCGGGAGATACCTTTACGTCAACAGGCAGTTCGCCGAGGTCTTTGGCCGTCGGCCTGAGGATATGGTCGGCAAGACGTTCTTCGATCTGGCGCCCGAGAGCCTGGCCCGGTCTCTGCGGGAAGCGGACGAGAGCGCTCTGGCGGGGGGCAAGCCGGTGGAGACCTTGTTTACATTCCCCGCGTCCAGCGGGCCTCGGCGCTGGCTGGCCGTGAGATTCCCGATCGAAGAGGCCGCCGGCGAGCCGCCGATCCTCGGTGGGGTGGGCCTGGACGTGACCAGGTACAAGCAGGCCGAGGATGACCTCCGCCAGAGCGAGGAGCGGTTCAGGTTGACGTTCGAAAACGCGGTCGACGCCATCTTCTGGGCCGACCCGGCAACCGGCACACTCATCAACTGCAACAAGGCGGCTGAGGAACTGCTCCAGCGGCCCCGCAAGGAGATAATAGGCAGGCACCAAACCTTCATTCATCCCCCTGAGAAGGCGTCCTACTACCAGGGCCGCTTCGCCCGCGACGCGCGCGAAGGAAAGCTCTCCTCCGGCGACGGCGAGGTCGTCACCAGCAGCGGGAGGATCGTCCCCGTCCACATGGCCGCGTCGCTGACAACCGTCGGCACGGAGCCGATTCTCCAGGGAGTCTTTCGCGACATGACCGCGCTGAACCAGGCGTGGGAGGCCGTGCGCATCAGCCAGCACCGGCTCCAGATGGTCGTGTCCAACGCGCCGGTAGTGCTGCTGCTTGCCGATACCGATGGCGTGATCCAGTTCGCCGATGGCAGGGCGCTGGCCTCGCTGGGCTGGACGGGCGAGCAGCTTGTCGGACAGAACCTCCTGGACGTCTGCCATGACAGTCAGGCGATGGGGCAGAGCATGCGGGCCGCCCTGGCGGGGCAGGATTCCTCCTCCCTTTGCGAGGTCTCCGGGCGAATCTTCGACATGCGACTCTCGCCGTTGCGGGACGGCAGGGGCGGCATCACCGGCGTGGTGGGCGTGGCCACCGACATCACCGCGCGCCGCAAGGCCGAGGCGGCCCTGGATGCCGCGCGCCTCAAGCTGCTGGCAGTGCGTGAAGAAGAGCAGAAACGAGTGGCCGGGGAACTCCACGATTCCATCGGCCAGCAGCTCGTGGCCATGAAGATAGCCTTCGCCTCCGCCGGCCTGGCCGAACAGGCCCATAAGTGCGCTGAACTCATCCGGGAAACCCGCCGGATATGCTACAACCTCTACCCGCCGAGCCTGGAAGCCCTGGGGCTCGCATCCGCCCTGAACCAACTCAGCCGGCACTGCAAGCAGGCGGTCTGCCTCGACGTTAAGTGCCCGCCGGAAATCGAAAGCGCCCGATTCGACCCGGAAAAGGAAATCGCCCTGTTCCGCATCGCCCAGGAGGCCGTGAACAACGCCATCCGGCACGGCAAGGCCAAGACCGTTCAACTGAGCCTGGCATATCGGGACGGGCGCCTTGAGATGACGATAGCGGATGACGGCAGCGGCTTCGACCCGGCCGCCCAGGCCGGCAAAGGCCTCGGCCTGCGAACCATGGCGGACCGGGTCCGCGCCGTGGGCGGGACCATCGGCATCGACTCGTGTCCCGGGCGGACGACTATCGAAGTCCGCGTGCCGCTGGCCCCGGCGGCCGACAACGACCCGGGGGCGCGTGCGACCATTTTTCCTGGCAGGAAAAATGGTCGCACACAGAGCGGGAGAGAGTAGAGAGTAGCACGACAGCGCAACTTAGGCTCAAGCTAAAGCGCTAGTGTAGCGAGTCAATCTGTTTGCACATTATCGTGGGTTGGCAAAGCACGAGATTCGAATTTCGGATTTATCGGATGGCATAATGTTCATCAATTATGAGACACTACACTAGCCATCAAGGTGGCCAACTTCGATGAGTCCGTGACGTTCTACACGCGGGCATTGGGCCTCACCGAGCGCGCCCGCTGGGGCTCACGGTTTTTGCAGATCTGTTCCGGGGGATCCCTGTCGGTCACCCTCGGCTATGCGCTGCCCCGTCAGGGGTTCCAAGGACCGGCCCGCGGCTTGTCAGAGCTTGCCCGTAAGCTTGGCGAGCTTCGGGCTATGGGCGATCTGCTTGCCGTTGACCAGCACGCGGAGGCCCGCGCCCCGGCCATACTTGGCGCCGGTTTTGTCCCAGATGATCGTCAGCACCTTGCCGTGATATAGCACGTCGTCCAGGCAGAAGAAGCCCCATGCGCCTTCGGGCACCAGCGGGTCGACCTCGACGACGTCGTCGCCGCGCGGGCGCAGGCCCACCAGGCCCGTTATGACCAGGTCGCAGTAGCTGGAGTGGTTGTAGTCCTTGCCGCGTTCCTTTATGCCCTCGGGCTTGCCTTCTTCCTTGTGGCGTTTTTCCTCGGCCAGAAGCATGGTCCGGCAGAGCCAGTCGCCGGTCAGCGGGTTGAGGTTCTCGTCGATCCAAGGCACGACGGTCCCGTCGTCGAGTTTCCGCTGCTGGCTGCGGGCGTAGATGCGAAGGATATCCAGGTAATCGGCCCTGGTAATGGCATCCTGCGGGTAGTTGTGCAGGACATTGGCCATCGCGGTCAGCGTGACGGCCGTTGACAGGGGCCAGCTCGGGCCGTTCCACTGGCACGCGTGGCCCTCGTAGGAGAGCTTGAAGCCCGGGTGCCTTCGCTCGGCCGTGGTGGGCCCGTACGGCGCGTAGAAGCCGTTGGGGTCCATCAACTGCTTCCAGGCTACCTCGTAGCCCTTGCCCGGCTCGGGCAGGTTGAAATACCACGGCGTGTAGCCGTGCAACTCACGGACGTCCACGAGCGCGGCGTCCTTGGTTTGGTCCTGGCCGTCGTTTGGCGCCTTGGCAGCGTCGCCCCGGGGGGCCTTGGGGTTGTAGGGGATAGTCTTGAAGAACTTCGCCCGCGGGTCCCAGAGCTTCTGCTCGACCAGCTTGCGAAGCCTGTCCGCCTTGGCCTGGTATTCCCTCGCCACGTCCGCCCTGCCCGCGAGTTCGGCGATCCGGGCGATCGCCCTGGCGTCGCCGTACATGTAGCTGTTGATCGTGGCGCGCTTGCCGCTCTTGCCGACCGACACCTCCATGCCGTCGCGGTCGTCGATCTGCCAGAACAGCCCGTCGGAAACCAGGCGCGACTGCTCCCAGCCATTGTAGTTCCGCACCAGGTCGTCCAGCAGGTCCGTCACGAGGGCCTTGTTCATCTGGACGAGGTACATCGCGTAGATCGCGTCGGCAGCCCAGAAGCTGTACGCCCGCACGCCGCCGCCCTTGCGGAACCAGAACACCGCGTAGTCGTTCATGTACTTCGGGTCGTGGATCCACCGGCCCTCGTAGAAGTGATGCCCGGCCGGGCAGTTGATGGCGTTGTGCTTGCCGCTCCACGGCACCTTCGGAAGAAACTCGGTGACGACGCAGCCGTCCGGAGTCTGCTTGACGTGCTTGCGATATGTCCACCAGCGGAAGTAGTACGTCCGGCGGATGTCCTCGTCGGGGCAGTCAAACAGAGGGATGTTGCCCTGAAGAAACTCCATCGCCTTTGCGTTAGGGAAGGCGTTGGAGTAAAGCTCATTGTCATGCCGGTTGAACGTCTCGACATAGCCTTTCAGGATGCCGCTTTTCAGCACGGCGGTCGCGGATTCGGCGCACAACGCGACGGCTGCCGGCATGAACGCCCAGGCCGCGGCAACGGCCAGGACGGCACGGTTTAGAGATGATCCTGTCATAGTCATCAAGAAATTTCTCCTTCGACCGCGGAATAAGACAAACGCCTCTTCCTTCAAAACTCGACCTGCCCGCCGGCCTTGTGCCCCGGGCAACCGCCCCGATTGTACAATGAAACAGCCCGGCCACGCGAAGCTCATCTCATCTGCAACACGGCGGTTGGCGGCCGGAGTTTCATCCGCGGGGGGCAATGGCCCTGAGTTAGGGCTTCGAGCCTGCTCCCGGAAGAGCCTGAAGGGCTCCAAGGTTGGCGAGAGACACGCCGTTTCTTCTCTGCGAGCGCAAAAAGAAGACCTCCACGTTGTGCCGATCAGGACCACTGAAGAAGAACCCATTATTTCAAGTGGGTGGCTGCCGGCGGCCGAAGCCGCCTTGGACGTCGCCTCCCAATAACGGGGTATCGGTTCTTCTCGACTAGGTTCCCGTGTCGAACACGGTAGAGGCTTCTTCTACACTTGTTACACTACTTGTTACACCATACTATACCACACATGTCATCGTTTGTGAAGGGGGAATCCTTGAACAATTCGTGGCCGAAAGGGGTAATACGCCGTGGAAAAGCCGTGCCGAAGCGAGCATCCGCCGCGGTTGCCGCCGCATGCCGCAAGCGGAACCAGGGTACTCAGGAACGCAACTCGGCGGAGAAATCTTTGCGCATCGCCGCGATAATCTCCTCGACCTGCGAATCCACCTCTTCGTGTCGCAGCGTACGGTCGGCGGCGCGGTACTCCAGGGCGACGGTGACGCTTTTGCGCCCCGACGGCACCGGCTTGCCGCGGTAGGTCGTAACGTACGCCAGCGACTGCCGCAGAGGCTGGTCGATCCCGGCGATGGCCTCGCTTAGCTGCTGCCAGGTGACCGGTTCATCGACGATGATCGAAAGGTCGCGGCGCATGGCCGGGAATCGCGGCAGCGGCTCGTATATGCGGATGAGTTGGGCGGCGTCGATGAGCGGCTGGAACCTCACAGCCGCGGCGGCGGTGGGGCGTTCCAGGCCGTAGTGATGCAGGATCGGTTCGGATATCTGCCCGATTGAGCCGATTGCCTTGCCGTCCAGCAGGACGGTCGCGGCCCGGCCGGGGGCCAGGTGCGGATGATCCCGCGGGCAGACGGTCAGGCTTGCCCGGGGCGCCAGGTGCTGGACCAGCGTTTCCATGGCGCCGCGAAGCTCCGCCAGGTCGCCGGTGGAGACCAGTGCCAGTTCCGTGTACTCATCCGGCAGCCTTTTTCCATCGCCATTGTCATTGCCGTTGCCGCTATCGCCGGCGCCCCGCGCGGCGGGGAAGCACGCGGCGATCTCGAACAGGCAGACCTCGTCGTTGCCGGCGTCCTGGTTGGTCTTGCAGGCCGACAGAAGGCTCGGCAGCAGCGTCGGGCGAAGGACGTTGTTGGTCTTGCGAGTGAGCTTGTCGACGGCGACGTGGCGTTCGTGGCCGAACAACTCGGCCTCGACCGCATCGACGAACGAGAACGTCACCGCCTCGTCGAACCCAGCCATGGCGAGGGCCTCGCCGGCCTGGCGGCGGATTCGCGTCGCCAGCCTGTCCGGCACGACGGCGTGGGTCACCTGCCCGCCGACGGGGATATTGTCGTATCCGTGGATCCTCCCGACCTCCTCGATGAGGTCGATCTCGCGCGTGAGGTCCGC
>CAYOBS010000108.1:0-10556 GCA_964402305.1 uncultured Planctomycetaceae bacterium
GGCTCCGACCGCGACCTGTGCTCGGACTTCCCCTTCACCAACGCCGACGACGATCTGTTCGGCGAGGTCGCCATGGGCCGCGTCACGGCCGAGAACGCGACCTTCGCCACCCTCTACGCCAGCCGGGTCATCACGTATCCCTGGCTGCTGGATTCGACCTGGTCCGACAAGGCCGGGCAGGCGCGATGGGAAAACACCTACGACAAGCTTTTCGAGAACGTCGGATTCGTGATGGCCCCGCACCACGACGTTGACAAGCTTCGTTGGATCGAGAAGCCAGCCGGCAAGTCAAGGGGCAAGCGGGCCAGGGGCTTCGACCAGGGCTCGCCGCTTTCAAGCGTGTCGGCCATCGCCCACACGGCCCACTCCTGGTGGCACGACATTGGCGAGACCTACGACTGGGATTCCACTGTCCTGCTGGCGCCGGTGCTGGTGGAGTCCGGCGGGTGCCTGACTACCGCCCTGGACCGCCAGGCGGACTTCCATTCCGTCGTGGCCCGGCTGATGCGCAACGGGGCGGTGGGCTTCCTCGGCAACGCCCTGCCGGCCACCGCATACCAGGAGCAGCAGCGGCTGATGTTCTGGAACTCGGTCCTGGCCGGCAAGACGATGGGCCAGGCGCAGCTCGACGGATCCAACGGAGCGGTGGCGGTGATGCTGGAGACCGGACAGCAGCGCGGCGGGCCCAACCACTACATGCTCTACCTCTGCGGCCTGTTCGGCGATCCGGGCTTCACGATGTACGTGCCGTCGGGGCCGCAGTCGGCGCCGGCCCGCGTCGCTGTCAAGGACGACGTGGTGAGCGTTTACCCGCCCGCCCAGTGGTGGCCTTGCAAGATCCGGGTGCCCGAGGACTGGAAGAAGTGGAAGGACAAGGACCTTTACGTGCTCCGCGGGGCGGGCACCTGGCCCAACCGATACTGGATCGAGGGCGATGACTACGACGCCGAGGAGACGTACGTCTGGGCGATGTTTCACACGGACCGGAAGGTCAAGAGCATCAAGCAGGTCCAGTCGCCGGCAAAGCCGCTGGGCTGGATGGGCAAGTTCGTCGTCGACGAGAATGCCGACGGCACGCGGATGTACATGTGGCGGGTGCGCCTGGTGGACTTCGACCAGATCAAGGGCGCGATAACCGCCAAGCTGGACCGGCTGGACTACAAGGTGACGTTCGAGTAGGTCCCGTTTGTAGTGGCGTCGTAAGACGCTATCCCCGGATATGCCCTTACGGGCACACTACGAACGAAGATATGCCCTTACGGGCACACTACGAACGAAGATATGCCCTTACGGGCACATTACGAACGGGTTGCGTCTTGTCCCACACCCCGGCGGGATGGTAGGATGAGGCTCTGGCAGGAGGCCGGGAAAGTCTGACCGACTCGCCCCGGCCGACGGGAGCACCGAAACCACGGGCCGGCAGGCCCGTTGCCTGGTAGCCGATGCCGTGCGCACCCGGCGCATGGGCAATCCGGCAGGAGACGACCGTGAGCTTCAAGACAACCGACCGCCGGAAACCCGTCCCCCGCCGAACCCCTTGCCGCGCCGAAACCATCGCCCCCGACCGTCGCAGGCTGGGCATCGGCGCCATTCACGCGGCCGTCATGGCCCTGGCGCTGCTGTCAGCCGCGTGCAGCAACTCCCCGTATCCGGAAAAGGACGCCAACGCCAACATCTACTATACCTCGATCTCGGACGAGATCGGCCACCTGGACCCGGCCAAGGTGTACGGGGGGGACAGCGCCATCCTGGCGAACATCGACGAGACCCCGTTCCAATACAACTACGTCGACCGTCCTTACAAGCTCGATCCGCTGCTGGCTGTCGAGGTGCCCCACCCCGAGCAGCGAAAGGTGGAATACAAGGGCAAGACGATTGACGCGACGGTTTACACCATCCGCCTTCGCCAGGGCGTGATCTACCAGAACCACCCGTGCTTCGTCGAGGCCAACCGCCGCCTGACGGAAGACGACCTGCGGGGCATAAGGGGCGTTGCGGACTTCAAGAAGACCGCCACTCGCGAGATGGTGGCCGCCGACTTCGTGCTCGGCATCCGGCGCCTGTGCGACCAGCGGATGGAGTGTCCCGCCCATGGGGCGTTCGCCGCAAACCTCCTGGGCTACCAGGACTACACCGACAAACTGAAGGAACTCCTGGAAGACCAGCGCAAGGCGCGAGCCGACGCGGGCGGGCTGCTTCACAACCAGGAGCAGGACGAGATGTTCAACCCCATCGTCCTGGACTACGCCAAGGCGGCCGAAGGAATCCCGTTCATCCGCGAGGTGGACAAGTACGCCTTCGAGGTGGTCCTTCTCCACCCGTACCCGCAGATCCTCTACTGGATGGAGTTCCAGTTCTTCTCGCCGGTTCCGCCGGAAGCGCTGGAGTTCTACAACCAGCCGGGGCTGATCCGGCGGAACATCACGTTCGACCTCAACCCCGTCGGCACGGGGCCCTACGTACTGGAAAGCTACGACCCGACGAACCAGGTGGTGCTGGTCCGAAACCCCAACTTCCGCGACGATCGCTACCCGTCGCTGGCGCCCCCGGCGCCCGACGCCGACCCGGAGGGCGTCGAAAACTACAAACTGATGAAGAGCGCCGGCATGCTGGAGGACTCCGGCAAGAAGCTGCCGTTCATCGACCGCGTCGTCTTCCGCATGGAGAAAGAGTCCATCCCGCGATGGAACAAGTTCATGCAGGGCTACTACGAGCAATCGAGCGTTCAAAGCGAGGCGTTCGACCAGGCCGTGTCACTGAGCTCCAAGGGCGACATGTCCATCACGGACGAGATGCGCGGCCGCGGCATCGACATGGTGACTGTGAACTTCGCCTCCCTGGGGTACTACGCGTTCAACATAAGAGACCCGGTCCTGGGCGGCATGGACGAGAAGAAGCGGAAGCTTCGCCAGGCGATCAGCATCGCCATTGACGCCCAGGAAAAGCTCGACATCTTCAGCAACGGCATGGGCAAGCAGGCCCAGCACCCGATCCCCCCGGGCGTCTTCGGGAACGAATCAGGCGAGGCCGGCATAAACCCGTACGTCTTCCGCTGGGACAAGCATCGCAACGCCCCGGTCCGCCGGTCGATCGAGGAGGCCCGGCAGTTGCTTGTCGATGCGGGTTATCCCGGCGGCTACGGGCCCGACGGGCTTCCCCTGGTGATCAAGTACCTCATGACGACCCCGTCGCCCGAGCAGCGCAGCCAGCTCAAGCTTCTGCAAAAGCAGCTCGGGCGGATCAACATCCGCCTGGAAACGGAGGACTGCGACACGACCCGGTTCTTTGACAAGATCCTCAAGGGCAGTTTCCAGTTCGTCCGCCTCGGCTGGATGGCTGACTATCCGGATCCGGAGACGTTTCTGATCCTGTTCTACATGCCCGAGGTCCCCACGCCGGAAATGCAGAACCAGGGCCGCTATGACAACCCTCGCTTCAACGATCTCTACCGCCAGATGAGCCGCATGGACAACACCCCCGAGCGGAAGGCGATCCTCCGGGAGATGCTCCGCCTCCTGTGCAAGGACGCCCCGGCCGTCTTCGAGACGCACGGCGTGGCCTTGACCCTCACACATTCATGGCTGCACAGCATGTGCCCTTACCCGCTGGCGAGCAACACCATGAAGTACCTGAGGATAGACGTCCCCAGGCGGACGGCCTACCGCGCCAAGTACAACCAACCGAACTACTGGCCGCTGGCGGTATTGATGGTGGTCCTGGCGGCCCTGGCAACACCCGCAGTCCTGACAACCCGGCGGCACATGCGGGAAAAGTGACACAATGATCGCCTATCTCATTCGCCGACTCCTCTACGCCGTGCCCACCGTCCTGGGGATATTGTTCCTCACGTTCGCGATGTTCTTCCTCGCCAACAAGCCCGAGGACATGGCCCACCGGGCGCTCGGCATGAAAGCCGACGCCGCCGCCATCAAGAAGTGGATACAGAAGCGGGGCTACGACCTGCCTCCGTTCTACAACGACAAGGCCCAGGGCGCCGCCACGTTCACGCAGACGCTGATCTACCAGAAGTGCGCCCGCGTGCTGGTCTTCGACCTCGGGCGGTCCGACGCCAACGACCGCGACATCGCCAGTGAAATCCGCCGGCGGATGATGCCCAGCCTGGCCATTACCGTGCCCTCGTTCGCGCTGGGCCTGATGGTCCAGGTCACCTTTTCGCTCATCGTGGCGTTCCTCCGCGGGACATCCCTCGACCGCGGAGCGACGGTGCTGTGCGTGCTGATGATGTCGGTCTCGGGGCTGTTCTACATCATCGGCGGGCAGTTCGTCTTCGCCCAGTGGCTCAAGCTGTTTCCCATCTCCGGCTTCGACTGGGGAGGAAACACCATCAAATTCGTCTTCCTGCCGGTGCTCATCGGCGTGGTGGGCGGGATCGGCGGCAGCGTGCGCTTCGGGCGGACCGTGATGGTCGAGGAGACCGGCAAGGACTACGTCCGCACCGCGCGGGCCAAGGGGCTCGGCGAGAGCGCGGTGATGTTCCGCCACGTGCTGAAGAACGCCTCGATCCCCATCCTCACCGGCGCGGTGATGTCCATACCGTTCCTGTTCATGGGCTCCATGCTCATGGAATCGTTTTTCGGGATTCCCGGCCTCGGCGGCATGACCATAAACGCAATCAACGCCCAGGACTTCGCCGTCATCCGCTCCATGACGTTCATCGGCGCGGTGCTTTACATCATCGGACTGCTGATGACGGACGTCAGCTACACCCTGGTCGACCCGAGGATCACCCTCGGCTCGGGCGGCTCGCGGAGCCTCCAGGGCCAGCCGTCGCGCAAGGACGTCGCCGCCATCCTGGTCACCCTGGAGGTCCTGGCATACCTGGGCTACGGGATATACAAGGGTCACGAGTCTCTTTCCGGGGCGGGCTTCATCGTGGAGATGCGCAAGCGCTTGCCGCTGGGGACCAACGCGGGTGCGGCCGGAGTGGTCATTGGCCTGGCCGCCTTCCTGCTGTACGCTCGGCGGAGCGTACTGTGGGTCAACGCATGGCGGCAGGTCCGACGCAGCAAGCTGGCGATGGCCTCGATGGTCGTGGTCCTGCTGTTCCTGATCGTGGGCCTGATGGACAGCGTGTCCTGGTCCGACGTGCAGCGCCCCGCCGGCAACGCGCCCAACGCCCAGGTGGCGATGACGCCGCCGCTTTCGATCCTCGACCGGATCTGCACGCCGCTCAGGACGCGGCCCGAGAAGACCTATTCGGCGCCGCTGGCCGACACGCTGGTGGGCAAGGCGACCGTCGACAAGCTCGTCGACGGCAAGCCCGTCCTCGTGGACGGCGTGCCCCTTAAGGAACGCGTCTACAAGCCGCTCGATTACCCGGGCACGCACCTGCTGGGAACCGACCAGACCGGAAACGACGTCCTCTACGTCACGCTCAAGGGCATACGGACGGCCCTGATCATCGGCGGGCTGACCACCATCATCGCCGTGCCGTTCGCCATCCTCTTCGGCGTGATCGCGGGCTTCTTCGGCGGATGGGTCGACGACGTCATCACGTACATCTACACCACCCTGAGCTGCATCCCGTCGGTGCTGCTGATCGCGTGCTTCATGCTGATCTTCGGCAGGGGGATCGTCCAGCTCTGCATCGTGATGGGGATCACCGGCTGGGTGGGCCTGTGCAGGCTTCTTCGCGGCGAGACCCTCAAGCTCCGCGAACGGGAGTACGTCCAGGCCGCCACCGCCCTGGGCGTGTCCAAATACGTCATACTGGCCCGGCACATCGTGCCGAACTTCATGCACCTCGTGCTGATCTCCGTCGTGCTGAACTTCAGCGGCAGGGTGCTCTCCGAGGCGATGCTGAGCTACATCGGCATCGGCGTGGGCCCCGACACGTACAGTTGGGGCACGATGATCAACGGCGCCCGAAACGAACTGGGGCGCGACCCGATGGTCTGGTGGAACCTCGCCGCCTCGTTCGCGGCGATGCTGGCGCTGGTCCTGCCGGCCAACCTGTTTGCCGACGCCCTGCGCGACGCGCTTGATCCGTCGCTGCGAGTTCGCGGAGCGGGAGATCGCGGATGACGCTGCTGCAAGTCAAACACCTCAAGACGTATTTCGGCGCGCCGGAGAGCCCCAAGAAGGTCGTCGACGATGTGTCGTTCGACATCGAGGCGGGCCGGACGCTGGGCCTCGTCGGCGAGAGCGGATGCGGCAAGAGCGTCACGGCGCTGTCGGTGATGCAGCTCCTGCCGACCGCCGCCCGCATCGCCGGCGGGCAGGTCCTCTTCAAGGGCACGGACGCGCTCAAGCTGCCCCCCGCACAAAGGCGGTACATGCGCGGGCGGAGCATCTCGATGATCTTCCAGGAGCCAATGACGAGCCTCAACCCGGTGCTTTCGGTCCAAACACAGCTTCTCGAGGCCGTGGGAAAGTCAATCCGCCAGGGCGCACCCGACGGCGCCGTCCGATACCTCTCCCGCGCCGAACGCGTGGAGCAGGCCGTCGAGGCGCTTCGGCTGGTCGAGATGCCCGAACCGCGGCGCCGGCTCGGCGAGTACCCCCACCAGCTTTCCGGCGGCATGAGGCAGCGAGTGATGATCGCCATGGCCATGGCGAGCCGCCCCGAACTGCTGATCGCCGACGAGCCGACCACCGCGCTGGACGTTACCGTCGAGGCAAAGATACTCGACCTGCTGCGCGACCTCCAGGCCAAGCTCGGCATGTCGATCCTGTTCATCACCCACGACCTGGCGGTGATCGCCAAGATGGCCAGCCGGGTGGCGGTCATGTACGCCGGCAAGATCGTCGAGACGGCCCCGGCGGAGGCCCTCTTTGCCCAGCCTCTGCACCCGTACACCGAGCGGCTCCTTCGGTGCCGTCCCAGCCGCGACCGCCGCGGACGGGAGCTGGATACCATCCGCGGAATGGTCCCCAGCCCCGAGGACTACCCGCCGGGCTGCCGCTTCTGCGACCGCTGCCCGCGCGTCTTCGGACCCTGCCGCATGAATGAGCCGGCCCTGACCGCCGTCGAACCCGACCACTTCGTCGCCTGCCACCTGTACAGCGGCGCCGCCAGGCCGGAAGTCTGGACGCCGCCGGCAGCCGAGGCAGCCGCGACGGCCCAAAGGCCCGACGACGGTGAACTGCTGGACATTCGCGGACTGAGCATGCACTTCCCCATCCGAAAGGGCATACTCCAGCGAGTCGTCGGGCACGTCCGGGCCGTCGACGGCGTGGACATGACCATCCGCCGCGGGCAGACCGTCGCCCTGGTCGGCGAGAGCGGCTGCGGCAAGACCACCCTGGGCAAGACGCTCATCCGACTGCTGCCGCCCAGCGCCGGCAGCGTCTGGTTCGACGGGCAGGACACCATGGCCCTGGACGAACGCTCGCTGCTGCGGTTCCGACGCAACGCCCAGATCATCTTCCAGGACCCATACTCGTCGCTCAACCCGCGAATGCTCGTGCAGGACATCATCGAGGAAGGCATGAAAGTCCACCGCATCGGCGCCGGCCGAGCCGACAGGCTGGAGCGGATCAAGGCCCTGCTGGCCGAGGTCGGGCTCGAACAAAACGCCATGACCTGCTACCCGCACGAGTTCTCCGGCGGGCAGCGGCAGCGCATCGGCATAGCGCGGGCACTGGCGGTCCACCCGCAATTCATCGTCCTGGACGAGCCGACCAGCGCCCTGGACGCCTCCATCCAGGCGCAGATCCTCAACCTGCTCAGAAGGCTCCAAAGGCGGGACCCGAGCCGGTGGCTCACGTACATGTTCATCACACATAACCTCAGCGTGGTCGAGTACCTCTCCGACCAGGTCGCCGTGATGTACCTCGGACGCATAGTCGAGCAGGCCTCCACCGAACGGCTCTTCGATGAGCCGCGGCATCCGTACACCGAGGCCCTTCTCTCGGCCGTGCCGGACATGGACCAGAAGAGCGGCCGACAACGCATCCGCCTGGAGGGCGATGTGCCCTCGGCAAGCAAGCCGCCGCCGGGCTGCCACTTCCACCCGCGATGCCCCCGTGCAATGCCGATCTGCAAGGAAACCTACCCGCCGGTGACTGACCTCGGCGGCGGCCGGAACGTGAGATGCCACCTGCACGGCAAGAAATAGGCGAGGGAATTGGCGGCGATCTGCGCCCTGCTTTACAGGAAATTCAAATTTTTAAGCACTAAATCCTAAACAAAGCCGAAGCACAAAATTCAAATGTTCAAAACGTAGACGGGGAGCAGAATACTTGTGAGAAGTCTGCACGCCCCTGCGATGGGTTTCTTGTTTTGAATTTTGAGTTTGTTTAGGATTTAGAAATTCGGATTTCGGATTTCTTCGGGAGCCCTAGTTATGGCAAATGTGAACGAATCCTCCACCCCCTCCGACCTCTCCTTCGAGCATCTCGCCGCGCGTTACGTTGACGAGGTGACGGCCTGGTCGCCGGTTGGGGCCACGCACCTGGGCGATCACCGCCACGACGCCATGCTCGACGACGTCTCGCCCGAGGCGCGGCAGGGCAAGGCCGCGTTCTGCCGGGCCGTGCTGGATGAACTTGCGACGATCCCGCGCAGCCGGCTTAGCCGGGCAAACCAGGTTGACGCGGCCATGCTCGAGCACCGGCTCCGCTCGGAGATCTGGCACATCGAAGAACTGCGAGAGTGGTCCTGGAACCCGATGGGCTGCACGGCCCTTGCGGGCAACGCCATCTACGGGCTGGTCGCCCGCGACTTCGCCCCGCTGGCCGAGCGCCTCGCCAATGCCGCCGCCCGAATGGAGCAGATCCCGCGAATGCTCGCCCAGGGCCGCTCCGCAATCGACATACCCCGCGCGCCCAAGGTGCATACCGAGACGGCCATCAAGCAGAACCCCGGCGTGATAACCCTGATCGAGACCATGATCCGCCCGCACGTGGCAACGCTTAGCCAGGCCGACCGGCGGCGGATGGAGCGGGCGATCGCCACCGCCCGCCAGGCCGTCGAGGACCACCAGAAGTGGCTCGAGGACGAGGTCCTGCCAAAGGCCGAGGGAAACTGGCGGCTGGGGGCGGAGCTCTTCGACCGCAAGCTCTCGCTCGCCCTTGCCAGCCGGCTGACGCGGCAGGACATCCGCAAGCTCGCCGAGGCCGAACTGCTCCGCGTGCGCCGGCAGATGTACGACCTGGCCGCCGAGGTCTACCGGCGCGAGTACCCCTGCACCAGGCTGCCCGCCAGACCGTCGAAGCAGTACCGGCAGGCGATTATCCGCGCGTGCCTGGAGATGGCCTGCCGCCAGACGCCGGATATCACGCGGATCGTCGAGATCGCCCAGGCGCAGTTGGACCGGCTGACGGATTTCGTGCGGTCAGCCGACATCGTGACGGTCCAGCCGGACCCGGTGAAGGTCATCGAGATGCCCGAGTTCCGTCGCGGCCAGACGCTCGCCTACTGCGATTCGCCGGGGCCGCTGGACGTCGGGCAGGGCACGTTCTACGCCATCGCCCCGCCGCCCGCCGATTGGTCGGCAGAGCAGGTCCGCTCCCTGCTCCGCGAGTACAACACCCGCTCGCTGGAGAACCTGACCGTCCACGAGGCCATGCCCGGGCATTACCTCCAGATCACGCACTCCAGCCGCTACCCATCGACGCTGCGGGCGATGCTCTCGTCGGGCACGTTCGTCGAGGGCTGGGCGGTCTACACCGAGGGCATGATGGTCGAGCGGGGCGCCTACGGCGACGATGCGCTGATGAAGCTTGTCGTGCTGAAATGGCGGCTTCGCGCGATTGCCAACGCGATCCTCGACCAGGCCGCCCACGTCGACGGCATGACGCGCGAGCAGGCGATGGAACTGATGATCGAGGACACCCTCCAGGAAGAGCGCGAGGCGGCAGGCAAGTGGACCAGGGCCCAGCAATCCAGCGCCCAGTTATCAACGTACTTTGTCGGCTACCTCGAACACATCGCCCTCCGCCGCGAGATGGAAAGCAGGCTCGGCGACAAGTTCAACCTCAAGGCCTACCACGACCAACTGCTGTCCTACGGCTCCCCGCCGACGAAATACGTGCGGGCATTGATGCTGGATCTGCCGATTGAAACGTGAACCTGGCGCACGCGAAGCGTTCGTAGCGACGCCGTCCCCTTGGGGGCAGGAAGGCGTTATTCTTCTTCTTTCTTTACGATCACGCCGGCGACAAAGAAGAAAAAGAATATGCCCTTACGGGCACACTACAAACGCCAGAGGCACTATCGAATCGCGGGGCCAGCCAGACGCACGCGGAGGGTTCGTAGTGGCGCCGTCCCCTTGGGGGCAGGAAGGCGTTATTCTTCCGGATACGCCCTGCCTGCCCCGTTGGGGACGGGCACACCGCGAACATCCGCGATGCAACGCTCCGCGAAACTGACCACTGACGGCCCGGTTCATCGCGGAGGCCGCGAAGGCCGCGAAGCGGCAACGCAAAAAACTCATGGGGATAACTGGCACGCCGGCCTGTTGTCCCCATCTTGTTTGCCAATGATGCCTCTCGGCCGGTGCCGCTGGGGGAAAAGGTTCCTGACCCCTCCGAACTCCCGGGGGCACGTGTCCCAGGAAGTGGTTCAGCGTGTCGCCGTGGGCCACGGCGTC
>CAYOBS010000109.1:0-8907 GCA_964402305.1 uncultured Planctomycetaceae bacterium
ATTTGAGATCCACTATTCCCCAGCGTCCCCCAATCCGCCACCTCCCCGCCGAAGATGGCCTGGAGCTGGCCGATCGTCATCGCATCGATCTTGTTGGCCGGGTTGACGATCACCGCCACCGCCCGCCCAGCCAGCAAATACTCCGCCGGCCCGGCGCCGTTGGGCTGGCCGGGCTTGCTTGCCGCGGCGTAGCCGTCGTTTGGCGAAGCCGGGTCCCGCCCACTTGTGGTGAGCGAAGTCGAACCAAGCGCGTTCCACTTCTGGCCATGAAGCTCCATCGCCCGAGCGCTGGGCTTGTCAGCCATGAACAGCAGTTCCTTCCCGCCCGCCGCAACAAACGGCGTCATCGGGGACACGACCGCTGGTGCGGTTGCTTGCGGTGAGCCAGGTCGAACCGCAGGCATGGAGGCGGGCGTCGAAGCCGCCGCCCCCCCGGCTCCCGCCGGCTTTGAAGTCGCCTCCGCGCCGGCCCGAACGAACGCCCCAACCGCCGCCACATCGGAATCCGTGGCCGCGTAGCCCATCTGCACGGTAGCCTTGGCTTTTACGTACTCGATGGCCAGGTCGGCCACAGTCATCCTCTCATGACCATCACCTGCCGCCGATATACGGACGCCCTTGCCGGCGGCGTACTCAGCAAGACGCCTAGCGGCGACATGTTGCCTCCGTTCAACCTCGGGAAACATGCCATGCTTACGCAATATCTCGCTAGCATCCTTGCTGACTGCATATTCGCAGAATCGCAACGCGTTTGGGTTTGCTTCCGGATGCACATAGAGAGACAGTTCATCAACTAAGACATACGACCCTTCATAGATTGTATCCTTAGATGGACGAATGGCCGCTTCCCACCGGAACCCAGGCTCACCCGGCTTGCTCGGGAACAACTCCTCTAGGGATCGCCACTGATCAGTTCGCTTAATCCGAGGGCGGGGCATAATGGACAGAAGTCGCGTGTTCTCCCTTAGCTTGACCTCTTCCGGGTCCAAGAGGATGAACCCAATAGCCCTGGGCTCCATTGCGACACGAGCCATAAGAGCTTCCCTAGCACCAATTGTAGTAAGACTCTTGCCGTACCCATTACTACGCATGGCCCTGATTCGAAATATGTAGCTCTCATTCGTATTCTTTGGCGGGCAGCATGCAACAATTGCTCCCCTGACCTCACATCCCGCCACGCCGCTCCAGTCGTTTACCTCACCTCTAAATATCCCTTCCAAGTCCCGGATCAATATTCCTCGGAGCGTGTTCTTGGCGTTCACGACAACTCCGACCGCAAACGTACCGAGTCTATATTGCCGTGGCTCACAAGGCCACTTTGGGAAAGCCCGCGGCAATAGCTGCCTGTCCGTGTAGTCCCACTCAGAGCTCTTTGCGACAATGTCGCATTCTCTATGGATCAGCATCCGAGCGCAAGCGTTGTTCGCTTCCGGCCAGAACCTTATGCGGCCAGGGCCGCCATCATCCGGCAGTTTATGGATCAACTCTGCCACAACAGCCTTGGCGGCGTAGCTTCCCTTGACTACGGCATCGCCCTGACCCACTCGTAGGCCATCATCGGATACAGACACATTGCACGCAACACTCCCGATGGCCGCACACAACACCATCCGCCACACTCGACGCCAACCTACACGCACACGAGGACGCTTAACCATCACTATTCCTTTCAACTCACTCTTCAGGAAGGCGACAAGGGACAGCGCATTACAACACTCCTAATGTAGTTCTAACCTATACAACGCTGCCGTAACAAAAGCACAAGCAACATAGAACAGCCACAATACCACCCCGATAAACAAGAGTGTGCTCCGCCATACGATAGTGCCTTTGACCAAGAACGAAGCAACGAACGGCATCCCGAGGATAGCAACAACACAAATGCTTCCGACATCTTCAATGATGGGACTCCACTGCACTTGTCCTCCATAGCGTCCGGTCAATAGCTTAAAGACGCCATAAGCTGGCCCAACCCGGGACCGCCCAATTGCCAAAGTCGTCAGCCACCAGATCATCACACTGATGCAGCAATACAACGCTATTACTACATGCTTCCTTCGGAGACATCGCGCAAATACCGCAAGTTTCATCGTTCCACACCTATGCTCAATTGGTCGGCCCTGGTTTCGCCGGTTGGCAAGGCACAATGGTTCTGAAATCTGGGGACACCATACAGATTAATTCAGAAAAAGTCTTCTGCCGCAGGTTGCCACTCCGGATGACATGGTGCGGGCAGTTGGGGACAACGACTCGTGCAAGTCTGGCCATGATCGAATCCTATTATCATGCCGCCGCTTGGCAAAGGAAATTAATCTGGCGCGTGCTGCACGCTGGCGGAGGTCCGCGAGATGACGGCTGCGATGCTGGCCGCCGAGGCCAAGTGGCTGCCGCAGTTCAGAGGCAGAAAGCTCCGGCCCACCCCAGCCATCGCGACTGCCAAGGGCCTCAAGCGGGTGGACGTCCCGCTGGACCCCGCCCTGGCCATCGCCAACCGCTTCCAGATCCTCGCCGAGCAGAAAACCACCAGGGCCAAAAAGGCCAAAAAGGCCAGGAAAGCCGGCAAGAGCGGCAGGTGCGGGAAAAGGTAAGACGCTGGCGGTTGCTACTGCCTGAGCACAAGTTCCACCACTGGCACGGCCAGGTCAGGCTTGCGGATGTCGGGGACATGTTCCCGAAACGCCCTGAAGTCCCACGGCGTGCCGGCGGAGTTTTTCGAGTTGCCGACGGGCGCCCACGGGCTGGGCTGCGGCAAGGGCGCGGAGTGGGCGGCCTGGCAGGCGAAATGCCTGGAGTGGTTCAAGGCCCGCGGGTTGGTCAAAGGCTGAGCGGGCGTGCCTCGAGCGGCCCTGCATCGCCCCGGCCGGACGTAATAATTGCAACCCGGCTCCGCGCGGTGCGTTGAAGGTATATCGAACAAGGTTCGCACGGCGGCGCATCCGGTTGTAACCCGGACGCACTGGCCGGCTCACGAGGCCCACAAAGTGCGCCCACGACAGTTCACAAGTTAACGGTCTGCGTGAAAGGGCGCTATCGTGAGAAACATGTCGAAGGATCGCATCGTGATCGTGCTGGTCGCCGTCACGGCCATGGTTGCCGCACCAGTTGCTTACGGGGCCGCGAAACAGCCCGCCGCCAACCCGTCCGTGATGGACTTCACCCAGGGCGGCAAGCCGGATGAGAGCCACGACTGGAACCTCGGCGCCACGGGCGCCCGCGGGTGGATGTACGGCTGGGGAGGCCGCACCGCCGAAGCCAGGCAGATCCTCATCACGGCCGTGGCTGCAGGCTCCCCCGCCGACGGCGTGCTTGCCAAGGGCGACGTGATCCTCGGCGTCGGCGGCAAGCCGTTCGACGGCGACGCCAGGATCCGGCTCGCCCGCGCGCTGACCGAGGCCGAGACCGACGCCGCCCACGGCCTGCTCAAGCTCGTCCGATGGCGCGAAGGCAAGACGGAGAATGTCGAGATCAAGCTCGCGGTCATGGGCGCCTACAGCGCCACGACGCCGTACAACTGCCCCAAGTCGAAGAAGATCTTCGAGCTCGGCTGCGCTGCCATCGCCAAAAAGGGCCTGCGAGGCGTATCGATCCCCAACTGCCTCAACGGCCTGGCCTTGCTGGCGTCCGGCAAGGAGGAGTACAAGCCCATGCTGGCCGAGTATGCCAAGCTGGTGGCCGCCTACAATGCCCGTGGCCTGGTCACTTGGGGCTACGGGTATGCCAACACATTCCTGGCTGAGTATTACCTGGCCACGGATGACCAGTCGATCCTGCCCGGCCTCAAGCGCCTCACGATGATGGCCGCCAAGGGCCAAAGCAACGTCGGCACGTGGGGCCACGATTATGCCCTTCCGAACGGAGCACTCGGGGGCTACGGCGCGATGAACGCGCCGGGCCTGCCCCTGACGATCTCGCTGGTGCTGGCCCGCCAGGCGGGCCTGAAGGACCCGGTCCTGGACCGCGCGATTGTCAGGGCGTCGAGCTTCCTGCGGTGGTACGCCAACAAGGGCGCGATTCCTTACGGCGACCACCAGCCCTGGCCCGGGCATGAGGACAACGGCAAGTGTTCCATGGCGGTGGTGCTCTTCGACCTGCTGGGCGATCGCGAGGCGGCGACGTTCTTCGCCAAGATGTCCACGGCGGGCTACGACGAGCGGGAGCGCGGCCACACGGGCAATTTCTTCAATATCCTGTGGGCGCTGCCTGGCGTGGCCCGCTGCGGCCCGCTGGCCACCGGCGCCTACATGAAGGAGCAGGCGTGGTACTATGACCTGGCCCGGGGCTGGGATGGCGGGTTCGGGTATCAGGGCTCGCCGATTGGTGAGGAGGAGCATTACAAGTATACGAAGTGGGACTGCACCGGCGCATATATGCTGGCCTATGCCCTGCCGCTCAAGAGCCTCTACCTGACGGGCAAAAGGCCGTTCTCGATTCCGGCCTTGACCGACAAGGAGGTGGCGGAGGTCATTGCTGCGGGACGAGACTACTTCTCCTCCAGAAAGGGCGAAGGCTACGTGGGGCGCACGACCGAGCAGTTGATGGCCGGTCTGTCGAGCTGGTCGCCCGCGGTGCGCAAGCGTTCCGCTCAGGCGCTGGGCCAGCGCGAGGGCGATTTCGTGCCGACGCTGCTGAAGATGCTGGCCGGCGCCAATCGCGACGCCCGTTACGGGGCCTGCGAAGCGATGGGCTGCCTGGGGCCGCGGGCCGACGCGGCGGCGCCGCAGTTGCGGGCGATGCTCAAGGATCCCGACCCGTGGCTGCAAACGCTGGCGTGCCACGCCCTGCCGGCGCTGGGGCCCGAGGCGCGGAAGGCCAGCGTGAACGACCTGTTGAGCATGACGGTGCGGCCCAACTCGGCCGACCCGAGGCGAATGGCCCAGCGAGGCGCCTGCACGGCCCTGTTCGCGCCCTCCCCCGGGTCACGCGGACCCAGCAGCATCCTGGCCGATTCCATGGAGGGCGTAGACCGCCAGTTGCTCTATCCGGCCATCCTGTCGCTATTGGAAAACCAGGACAGCATCGTCCGCGGATCGCTCAGCGGCATCTACGGCAAGTTGACCGACAGCGACTTGGCTGTGCTGCTCCCGGCCATCATCAAGGCGATTCGGGAACTGGCGCCCAGCAATGAGATGTTCGGCGACGGCATCCGAATGGCGGGCCTTGACCTGGTGTCGAAACGGCACATCCGCGAGGCCATGCCATTGTGCGTGGACGTCATCGAGCCCAACCGGTGGGGAATGGGCCATCGCTTCGACACGTGCCTGGCCAGCCTGAAGCGCTACGGCGGAAACGCCCGAGAACTGGTGCCCGCGCTGCGGAAGCTGCGAGAGGCGGTCGGCAAAGACGACGTCAAGGCCGCGGCCATCGACAAGCTGATCGCCGACATCCAGGCCGACACCAACCCGCCGAAGCTCCAGACCGTCGCGGAGTTCATCAAGAACCCCGCGCCGAATCAGGCGGCCGAAGAAATCAGGCCCGCGAGGGCAAAGGCAAAAGCAAGTACAAAGGCCAAGGCAAATAGCTAGCCGCTTCTGTTGAGACGGCGCGTAGGAGAGTGAAAATTACTTTTCCGACCGCTTCGGCGGCCAAGAGACCACTGACTGGACGATCGCTCGCGGCCGGCTGGACCCGCCGCGGGTTTCTCAAGGGCCTGCTGGGCGCGGGGGCCTTGGCGGCCGCTGCGCCGTACGTGCTGACTTCCGCCGCCCTCGGCCAGGGCGGCAGGCCCGCCGCCAGCGAGAGGGTCGTGCTGGGATACATCGGCAACGGGCCCCGCGGCATGATGAACCTCCGCGAGCAGCTAGGCTGCCCCAAGGCCCAACTCGTGGCCGTGTGCGACGTCTGGGAGAACCGTCGCGACAGCGCCAAGCAAACCGTGGACCAGCGATACGGCGATTCCGGCTGCAAGACCTACCGCGACTTCCGCGAGCTCCTGGGCCGATCGGACATCGACGCGGTCGGCATAGCCTCGCCGGACCACTGGCACGTGCCAATGACGATTGCCGCCGTCAGCGCCGGCAAGGATGTGCACGTCGAGAAACCGCTGGGCATAAGCATCGCCGAAGACCTCGCCTGCCGCCAGGCCGTGCTGCGACACGGCGCGGTGCTCCAGTACGGCGCCGAGTCGCGCTCGTGGGGACAGAGCGCCTTCGGGGCCGAGCTTGTCCGAAACGGGCGGATCGGCCAGATCCGCGAGATCCGCGTGAAGTCTCCAAACAGCGCCGCCGGCGGGAATACCAAGCCGCTGCCCGTGCCGGCCGGGCTGGACTACGACCTCTGGCTCGGCCCGGCCCCGTGGCGGCCCTACACCGGCTGTCCGGACAACGGAGACAACTGGTGGCACGTGCGCGACTACGCCCTGGGCTTCCTGGCCGGCTGGGGCGCGCACCCGCTGGACCTGCTCGTCTCGGCAGTGGATACCCATCTCATGGGGCCGTGGGAAATCGAGGGTACGGGCGTTATCCCCGCCTCGGGCTGCAACGACGCCGTCATGGACTGGAATGTGAAAATCAACTTCGCCAACGGCGTGAAGATGACCTTCCGGGCCGCGGGCGTCAAGCAGGAAGACGAGGAGCCCAGGCTGGCGGCGCTGGGCGACTACACCCAGATCATCGGGACCGAGGGCTGGGTGGCGCTGCGCTACATGGGTCTGGACACCGAGCCGGATTCGCTCCGCAAGGCCTTCATCGGCCCCAGCGACATGCACATGCCCCGCAGCCCCGGCCATGAGGCAAACTTCATCGACTGCGTGCTCTCCCGCAGGACGCCCGTCTGCCCCATCGCCGACGCCGTGCGCTCCGACGCCTTCAGCCATCTGTCCGACATCGCCGTCCGCACCGGCCGCAAGATAACCTGGGACCCGATCAAGGAACGGATCGTCGGCGACGCCGACGCGTCGCGAATGATGGCGGTCGCCCATCGCGAACCGTGGCGGGTGTGAAAGCCCCGCACGGGAGGCCGCCCCCCTGCCCGCTCAAGCGGACTCCCCTGCCGCTGCCGGTTGTTACTGCCTCAGCACAAGTTCCACCACGGGCACAGCTACGGCGGCCGAAGTGGGAACGGGGACAGCAAGAAACGTCTATTGGGCGGCGGTAATCCGGTCTATCTGCTCGTTCCACGAGACCTTCATAGGCTTTGGAACGTCCTGCTGATCCAGACGATTAGCAAGCTCCTGGCAGAACAGTGCCCGCCCTCTGACGCCAAGCGTTCCGAGGGTGGTAACAATCCAGTTACGTATCTCGATGAAGTTGACTTCATGCCCCTGTGAGAAATACTGGCGGACCTGCTGTAGTACGTCCGGCTCCTGTTCAGGTCGGGTCACAAAAAAGAGATAGTCTTCGATACCCGCTGGTGCAATCTTCGTGTTGAACGTGGCGACTACACGCGAACGATCAACAGTCCTCTCAGTAACTTCAGCCGCCAAGATGATTCGGTCGCCAACCCGGATGGTTATGTCCCCGCCAACTCCAGAAGCTCTGTCGGCGACATTGATGCCTTGACATTCGATGGTCCAGTGAAGACCGTATGCTTCTTGGATAGCCTTGAATGCCGCCGCAACCAGCAACGCCGGGAAACGCCCGCCGCTCGGTGTGCCCAGAAGTCCCGTGATCAAGGCATCGCACTGCTCCAAACTCGTCCGGCGCAGTCTGGATAAAGGCACTACCGAAGCTTCGCGGAGCTCTGCGAATTTGAAAATCGCGTACTTAAGTATTCGGCGCACGGCATTGTCGTCAGGGGCTGCCTCAATTGCACCAACAATCGTGAGGAAGGCGTCGTACCCTTCCTTGTCTCTAAGCCCACTGCGAATAGTATGATCGAAATGCACAGACCGACGGAAAACGCTGAGGTATGGTCCCCGGGAGCAAGGAACCCTTTTTTCGTGGAGCAGTGGGTTCACAACCTTTTCATCAATATCGCGCCCGTTGAAGGAGTTCTCTCCAAGCCCCACGTATGGCAGACGAATGTCAACTGTCCGGTCCTCCATCCGGGCTATCAGGCAGCCGATCAATACCTCCCTGTAAGCCTGTGTGGACGACTGAAAGATACGCTCGAATGCCACTGTCAGATTCTTTGCGATGCCTATTCGGGTTCCCGCAAGTATGTGATGCTCAGCTTCCACGAAGCAAGCGGAGATCAGGTTACGCGCGTTATCGTAGTCGATTTCTGCCATAGAATCGCCTAGTAGTTCATCCACAGTGCTTCGCAACGAATGCTCTTGACCGAATGGCACTTCTTCGGTGTCGAGTCAAAGCGACGCCAGGCTGCGTAGAGGGTGTCCATGAGGTCACACCGGTATCCTGAAACGGCAGCCATGCCTTTGATGCGGTTCAGAACTCGGGCAAGCTCGTGGTGGTTATCGTCCGTCATCTCGTACCCGTATGCCTTGGAATCGCCCCGCGATTCGTGGGGATAAGGTGGGTCGCAGTAGAACAGCGCGTTGTTGTTGTCATAAAGCTCGATCACTTCGACGGCAGGTCGGTTCTCAATCTGGACCCGGAGGAGTCGCTCGGCGATTTCAGGCAGCATTCTGACGCTCCCCAACCAGCGGGATACAACGCCAGACATGCCAGCGCGAGTTGTGTTCTTGCAGTTTGCCCACCGGCCGAGCGAAGCCCTTTGGGCCAATCCCGTCCGGGCTTGCCTCGCTCGGACGAAGAAGAGGCGAGCTCGCTCCACGTCAGACGCGCCGTTTGTGCCGGCGGACACGGAACGATAGAACTCCTCGCGGGCAAACGGGGTGAGGGCAATCGCCCGTGTCAGCGGGTCTGGCTGGTCGCGTAATACCTTGAAGAAATTGACTACCTCACCATCGATGTCATTGTAGGTTTCGACAGGCGACGGGGGGCGGTTCAGCAAGACCGCTGCCGAGCCGGCAAATGGCTCGCAGTAGTGGTGGCAATCCGGGAGGAG
>CAYOBS010000109.1:8917-10472 GCA_964402305.1 uncultured Planctomycetaceae bacterium
CAACCAACTTAGGTGGTTGAACTTGCCCCCATACCAACCAAAAACAATCTTCCGCCGTCCGTTGCCGGCCGGGGTGCCATCATCGCCGTAGAGGTATAGCGCCGAAGGAGCCTTTTTCATAGCCTTCATTTCCCGCACTGTCCAGGTTTGCCGAATTGTAACACGTTCTCGCCCCAAAGCGAAAGAACCTTTGGACGCTCACGGCAAGCCGTCGATAGGGACGATTTTGGCGGCATAACGTGGATGTCAAGGCATTTGCTGGCCACCGTTGGTTTGCTACCTGAGCACAAGTTCCACCACAGGCACGGCGATGTCCGGTTTGGGTACCGGCAGGCGGAGGGTCAGCGTGGTCTGCCCCGGCGGCTCGTAGGAGTGCGGGTTGGTCAAGGCGCTGGCGGCCGGGGGCTCGCGCAAGATCACCTCGCTGGCGTCGTGGAGGAGCTGGGCATACCGGACTTTGCCCGCCAGGCCGTCCAGGTGCAGTTCCTGTATGGGCCACTCGAAGATGTGCAGGTACAGCCGCCCGGCGGCGGCGTTGTACGTCAGCCGGCAGCCCGACGGCGCCACGAAGCCATCCGGCGCCGGCCCGCAGCCGTAGATGCTCCGGCCACAGAGCTTCATCCACCTGCCAATGCCGGCCAGGCTGGCCAGGGCGCGGTCGTCGAAGGTCCCCCGGCCCGTCGGGCCGACGTTCAACAGCAGGTTGCCGCCCTTGGACACCGTATCGACAAGCAGCAGCAGCAACTGCTCGATGCTCTTCCAGGTCTGCTCGTCGCGGTGGTAGCCCCACGAGCCGCTGAAGGTCTGGCAGGTTTCCCACAGGATTGGGCTGCCGTCGGGCTTGGCCGGCGGCTTGCGGAGCATGAACTGCTCCGGCGTTCGCAGGTCCCAGCCGCCGGGCGCCTCCAGCAGGTCGAGCCGGTCGTTGACGATGATGCCCGGCTGGAGGCCGCGGACCATGGCCAGCAGCTTCTCGCTCTGCCAGTCCCGGCGACCCTTGCCGTCCGGGCCGGGGTAGGAAAAGTCGAAGAAGATGTAGTCGATCTTCCCGTAGCCCGTCAGCAGCTCGCGGACCTGGTTATGGAGGTACTGCGTGTAGCGGCGCATGTCCCGGCCGGCGTTTGCGGCGCGTGCGTCGGCGTCGTCGCGCATCGGGTGGAGGTGGTCGATGAGGTAGTCCGGGTGGTGCCAGTCCAGCAGCGAGTGGTAGAAGCCCACCTTGAGGCCCTCGGCCCGGAAGGCGTCCACCATCGGGCGGATGAGGTCCCGCCCGCACGGAGTGTTGGGGGCCTTGTAGTCGGTATACTTGCTGTCCCACAGGCAGAAGCCGTCGTGGTGCTTGGTGGTGATGACGAAGTACTTCATGCCCGCGCTGCCGGCGGCGCGGGCCCAGGCGGCCGGGTCGTAGAGGTCGGGGTCGAAGTGGTCGAAGTATTTCCGGTAGTCGGCGTCGGATATCTTTTCGCGGTTCTTGACCCACTCGTGCCTCGCCGGCAGGGCGTAGAGTCCCCAGTGGATGAACAGGCCGAAGCGGTCGTGGATGAACCAATCGACG
>CAYOBS010000110.1:0-10462 GCA_964402305.1 uncultured Planctomycetaceae bacterium
CAGCAGGTGCGGCGGATCGTCATCACCGCCTCCGGCGGCGCGCTTAGGGACTGGCCGGCGGAGAAGGTCCAGCAGGCCACGATCCAAGACGCCCTGAAGCACCCGACGTGGTCGATGGGCCGCAAGATCACCATCGACTCGGCCACGCTTATCAACAAGGCTCTTGAGGTGGTCGAGGCCCACTGGCTTTTCGACATGCCGGCCGACCAGATCGACGTCGTGCTGCACGCCGAGTCAATCATTCATTCGTTCGTGGAGTATTGCGACGGTTCGGTCATCGCCCAGCTTGGCGAGCCGAGCATGGCCACGCCGATCTCGTACGCCCTTAGCTGGCCGGAGCGGTTCGAGCGGCAGGTTCCGCCGCTGGACCTGGCGGCGGCGGGCAGGCTGACTTTCTCGGCCCTGACCGACCGGTTCGAGCGCGCGGTCCGCCTGGGACACCAGGCCGTTGACCGCGGCGGCCTGGCAGGGGCTGTCCTCAACGCGGCCAACGAGGCGGCGGTCCAGGCGTTCCTGGCCGGGGCAGTGCGTTTCGGGCAAATCGTGCCGATGGTGGAAACCGTGTTGAACCAGACGCCGCCGACAGCCGAAGTAACCCTTGATGCCCTGCTGCGCGCCGATGCCTGGGCCAGGCGGCAGGTTGAACAGCGGATATGAACTCGCCCGGCGGCCAGTCGCCGCCGGGTATTTTTAACCGGGGCTTAACCAGCGCCGCGGAGTACACATGGACATGAACGTTTCGATACTTGCTGTGGTTGCCTCCGGGCTGGGCCTTGCCTGGCCGATCCTTCAGTTCATAATCGGCCTGGGCCTGATGGTCTTCGTCCACGAACTGGGGCACTTCCTGGCCGCAAAGTGGGTAGGGATAAGGGTCGAGCGGTTCGCGCTGGGGTTTGGCCCGCGCGTCCTGGGCGTCAAGTGGGGAGAGACCGACTACTGCCTCAACCTGCTGCCGCTGGGCGGGTACATCAAGATGCTCGGCCAGGAGGACTTCGCCCCGCTCCAGGAGCAGAAGCAAGTCAACCCGCGATCCTACGAGGCCAAGAGCGTCGGCGCGCGGATGCTGGTCATCTCGGCCGGGGTGGTCATGAATGCCATCACAGCCATAATAATGTTCGTCGTGATAGCCATGATCGGCTACGAGTTCCCGGCGCCCGTGCTGGGCAGCGTCAAGCCTCACTTCCCGGCATCGCAGGCCCGGATCACGTGGACCAAGGCGCCGGGCGCGACAACCCAGCCGGTGGTGACGGCGGGGCTGGAGGTCGGCGACCGCGTAACCGACGTTGACGGCAACGGCGTGATGCCGGCGATCATCGGCCGGGAAATCAACCGCTTCGACCACTTGGCGATCATCTCGGCAATGAGCGACCGCGAGGACCGCTACAAGTTCACCATCGAGCGCCAGGTTGACGGCAACACGTGGGTCGGCACGGCCGACGTGGGCGTCAAGATGGGCGATGGGCGGCTTGAGTTCGGCCTCGGCCCGGCCAGGAGCACGGTGGTGGCCGAGGGCGAGACCAGCGCCATCAGGCCGCCCCAGGATCCCTTCCAGGACCAGGATCGCGTGATGGCGGTGGCCGGGCGGAAGATCGAGCATTCCTGGCAGGTCGAGCCGGCCCTGAAGGACGCCAACGGCCTTACCGTACACGTCACGGTCATGCGCGAGGGCAAGGCCGTCAACCTGACGGCCCCGCGGGTTATCACCAACAAGATCACCGTCGCGTATCTGCCCGACGGCGCCAAGTTGAACCTGGAAGACTACGACATCAAGCTGAGTGACGGCAACATGGTGCTGGTCTCATACGAGACCGGCAAGGAGCTTAAGTGCCCCAAGGACGATCTCCACATCATCGCGGCCGATCAGGGCCTCGACCTGCTCGGTTTGACGTCCAGGCTGATGGTGGCCGCCATCATGAAGGGCTCCCCGGCCGAGAAGATTGGACTGAAGCCCGGCGACATAGTCGTTCACTACGCCGACACGCCGCTGCCGACGAACAAGAACCTGCACGAGATCAACGACAAAGCCGTCAAGGACGGCAAGAAGGACCTGACACTTGTGATCCAGCGCGAGGGCAAGCTGCTGGCGCCTTTGAAGATCACGCCGGTCAAGAAGAACGGCCTGGCCGTGCTGGGATTCGTGCCGGGCCTTGACCTGGCGCAAACGATTGTCGCGCACGTAAGGCCCAAGTCGCCCGCGGCCCGGGCGGGCATCGAATCCGGATGCGTTATCGAGAAGGTCAACGGCCGAACCGTCAAGGACTGGGCGGAGCTTTACGCGGTCCTGAAGGACCAGGCCGGCAAGGACGTTACTCTGACGGTCCGCCGCTCAGCCAGGCCGGAGGCCGAACTGACCGAGGCGAAGATCGGCCTGCTGGACAGCAAGGCCTTCGACCCCGACGACTACAACTTCGATATGTTCATCGGCAAGAGCAGGGGCTTCTTCGATCCCATCATGACCACCGTCCGCAAGGAAAGCCTCGGCGCGGCCTTGAAATGGTCGCTCCGCGAGTCGGCCGGCTTTATGATAAGCACCTACGTTTCGATCCGCAGCCTGGTGTTGGGGAACGTCTCGGCCGATCAGTTCGTCGGGCCTCTCGGGATGGGCGGTATCGCCGTGCGAATGGCTGAGAGGGGCTTCATGCACTTCTTCTACTTCATGGCGATCATCTCGGCGGTGCTGGCGGTGATGAACTTCCTGCCCCTGCCCGTGGTCGACGGCGGGCACGCGGTGTTCCTGATTATCGAGAAGATCCGCGGCAAACCCCTGCCGATAAGGGCGATGAACATCACACAACTCATCGGCCTGATCCTGCTGGGCCTGGTGTTCCTGGCACTGACGTACCAGGACATAATGAGGTTCTTCTAGCGGATTACTCCCCCGCGGCGTCGCGGGCATGGTCGACATACCAGCGCCAGCTCGGCATCTTTTCCTGGAGCCAGAGAAGTCCGGTGCCTTCGGCGACCGGCCCCTCGGTCGCCGGCTCCGCGGGCACAGGCCAAAAGCCCGTCCGGCCGGACTTGTCGCCATTCTTTCCCTTCGCTAATTCAGGCAGCCCGCTCGACATAGGCATATCCTCTGAGCACATTTCCCAACCCGTCCCCCCCGGCTCACAGGCCGGGAACCGTGGCAGCATGGCTTTGCATGCCGCCCCTGGTCTATTAACTATACGATACGGCGGCCGGGGTGACGCGCATCCCCGCGTTATTCGAGAAAGCCGAAGAAATGCAGCAAACCGATCCCAGACAAACCGGCCTTCCCATAGTTCTCTGACCGCATCCTTGCCAAAGCTCGATCTCTATATGAAGTAGACGCACGAGAAGCCCCCAGCTATCACGAAAAAACGCCCGGCATGCGCGCATCGCAGCCTGCAATTTGCGCAAATGCAGCAGAAGGCGGATGATAGAGTTTGAAAAAAAACTTCGATTTCCCATCTGCCGCAGCCCCAAACGCGGCCCGGGCCACCTGGGCGACGGCAATCAAGTATTAAAAAAACCGGCCGAAAACGTCCACGTGGCGGTCCGTAACTATTTCCACCTGAAGGGATTGCAGCCCGGCGGCATCGAGTTGACAGCGAAGTTCCTCTGCCGTGTACGCCGAAAGCAGCGAGCGGTAGTATTCCTCCCGCAGAATTGCCGACTCGTTGGCGGCGTATTGATCGACCAGTGCGCGGGCCTGGTTCTCGTCGGCCGGGCGGAACAGGTCGCGGAGCAACCAGGTCGCGCCGGGCTTGGCTATCCGCCTGGCCTCTGCCCAGAACGCGCCCGGATCGGCGACGTGATGGAGGATGCTGTTGGACAGCACCACGTCGAATGACTTTCCCGGCAGATGCGTGTCGGCAGCGTCGGCGACCCGCCAGCGGAGCATTCGCGCCGCGCCGGCCTGCTCGCAGGCTTGGCGGGCGATGGCGATCATTGGCTTCGACGCGTCGACGCCGGTGAGGCGCCAGCCGGGGCATCGCCGGGCGATGCGGATGGGAATGTCGCCAGGCCCCGTACCGAGATCGACAGCCAAGACCGCCTCATCCGGCCCGGCCGGGGCGAGGTCCAGCAGGCGGTCCACGAAGGCCTCGTTTACGGCGGCGAAGTCCGCGGCGGCATATGCCTGGGCCTCGGCCAGGTCGTCCATGTACTGCGGCTCAGGTTTGCGCTGCATGGTAACAACTCAAACTGCCCGATAGCATTTCGGTAGAGTCGAGACGCACGGGACAGATACCTTTATTCCTTGGTATTTCCCGAAATACCGAGGAATAAAGGTATCTGTCCCCGAAATGCCAAATCCGCAACCCGCCCCTCGACTTCGCTCGGGACTGCGCAATCTTACTTCTTGACCGGATGGAGCGTCTCGGGGCCTTCGTCCTTTTCTTTTTCTTTCTTACCGGCCGAGGCGGCGGAATCTTGCTTGGCGGCCTCGCGAGAGACCCGGCCGAGGAACTCGGGCAGGTCCAGGCCGATCTGCCTGGCGAGATCGTGCATGGGGGGCAGGACGCCCATCAGCCTGCCACCCAGGCCGCTGAGGCCCCCGCCGCCGCCGCCGCCGCCGTCCCAGACGATTATCTTCTCGATCGGCAGTTCCTGGATCGCCTGGGCCTGGATGGTCGCCACGTCGGTGAGCTTCTCGATGAGCAGCAGTGCCGCGGCCTGGTGGGCCGTCGTGCAGGCCTCGACCAGCCGGCGGTAGCCCTCGGCCTTGCCGGCCAGGATGCTCTGCACGCCCTCGGCCTCGGCCTTCATCTTGGTCAGAAGGCCCTGTGCCTGACCTTCGGCAATGCGGATCGACTGCTGCTTCTCGGCCTCGGCGGCGATGACGACCCGCTCGCGCTCGGCGTTGGCTGGGACTACCACCTCGGCCTGGAGACGCGCCTGCTCGCGTGCGGCCTTGGCCTCCTCGGCCAGCTTCTGCGCCTTTTCCTGCGCCACGCGGATGGCGCCGTCGGCGGTCCGGCTGGACGACTCGCTCCGCTCGCGGGCCTGCTGCTCGGCCACCTGCTGGTTGGCGCGGTACTGGGCCTTCTTGGCGTCGGCCTCCGTCTCCGACTCGACCGCCTGGGCATCCATCGCGGCCACCTGCTGGCGCTTGTTGCGGCCGGCCGCCGCCTCGCCGATGTTCGCCTCGCTATCGGCGCTGGCTATGGCAATGCGGGTGTCGCGCTGGCGTATGGCAACGCCCGTCTTGCCGGTCTTCTCCTGCTCGGCCACGTCGATGTTGGCCTGGTTGATGGCCTCGGCCGCCGCCTTGCGCCCAAGGGCCATGATGTAGCCCGATTCGTCCTCGATGTCGCGGATGTTGACGTTGATCAGCGCGACGCCGATCTTCTCGAGCTCCACCGAGACCGCCTCGTTGACCTTGCCCAGGAACGCCTGGCGGTCGCGGTTGATGTCGTCGATCTTCATCGTCGCGATGACCGCGCGCATCTGGCCGAGGATTATGTCCTGGGCCTGGGCCTGTATCTGCACGCGGGTAAGGCCCAGCAGGCGGATGGCGGCGTTTTCCATCACGCCGGGCTCGTTGGATATCGCGGCCGTAACCGTCGTCGGCACCGACACGCGGATATTCTCCTGGCTAAGCGCATTGGCCAGTTCGATCGGCACGACGAACGGCTCGAGGTCCAGGTAGTCGTACGCCTGGAACAGCGGCCAGACGAACGCCGCCCCACCGTGAACGCACTTGGCCGCACCCTGGCCGGTCTTGCCGTAGATCACCATCACCCGGTTGGACGGGCAGCGGCGATAGCGGCTGAGGATGAACAGAATCAGCCCTATCCCGATGACCGCCAGCAGGATTAAAAGAAACGTCGCCACGGGAAAGTCGCTCCCGCTCCCGGCAAGCATCAGAGCGAGGAATCCATTACTCGATAGCATTTTCGTGTCCCTTTCGTTTGTCTTGCTTTGCTTTGGCGATTATTTCGCCGAACTGTCGTCAATGCCGCCCGGCCGGACTTCCACACAGTTGATGTCCAGCAGCCGCGTTACGGTCACCGGCGAGCCGGCCTTGATGGCCTGGCTGCCGGCGGCGCGGGCCTTGACCATGGACACCACGCCGCTTACGGCCACGCGGACCTCGCCCCGGCCCCCGGCGGGGATGTCCATGTACACCGTGCCGGCCTGGCCGAGGGCTGTGCTCAGCCGGCGGGTGCCCGTCTCGGCCATTTTGCGAAGCCAGTGCAGCAGCACGGCCACCACGACCCATCCGGCAGCGCCCCAGACCACGGCCAGGATGAGGCTCTGGCTGGTGGACTTGCCGATGTTCAGATACAGCGCCCCGGCCCAGGTGAACAACGTAAAGAATGCCAGGATCGCCCGCACGCTGAGTATGTGGAACGCGACGGTGCTGTCAACCGCGTCGTGCAGGCTGTGGGCCTCGATGCCGTCGACGTGAACGTCGGCGCCCGCGCCCATGTCGGCGTTGGCCGCGTCTACGTGCATGTCAAAGTCCCCGCCGTGGCTCAGGCCGATGAGCATGCCCACGAACTGCCAGAGGAAGATCAGCGTGAAAAACGCCGCCCCGCCGTAAAAGAACTGGTTCAGAGCGGTAAGACTGTTCCACCATTCAGTCATAGCTGGACTCCCTGTCGTACTTGTCCGCCCGGTGCGCCCTTTGCGCCCTTGACTTCGGGCTCCTGCCACGCCGGGCCTGTCGCGGGAAATGCCCCGACACGGCATACCCTAACGTCCTTCCGCGCCGTAAGCAACCACGAATCGACGCCGAATCCGCGAACTTCCGCCGAATCCGCAAACTTCCCCCAAACCGGGCGCGAAGCCCGTTCGTCGCCGGGGCTGGCGCTGACTGGCAGCAGGCCAAGGGAAAACGGCCTGCCGGAGGCCTGCCAGACCGGTGCGGAAGTCGAAGTCGCAGTCGCCGCCGGGCGCGTCGTGGCTGACGGGGCGGATGCAGGCGCCGCCGCACCCAGGCATACGGGCATCATCAGAATAATTGACGCCCAGCAAATGACAGGGCATTGCCCCCGGCGGATCATTTCTTCTCTTCCTGTGCCTTTGCGTGCTGAAGCACAACCGCGTCCAGGGCGCTTGCGCCAGCGTCTTCGAGGGCGGCCTTGGCGGCGAGGGACTCGACAAGGTCAACGCGGGCCGCGACGCCCTTGTCGCTGAGGGTGACGTTCCGCCCAGGCACGGCGATCAGGCGCAGTTCCACGCGGGCGCGGCAGGAGATCATGCCTTGCATCTCGGCCGCGTAGGCGCTCGTGCCCTCGCCCTCGAGCAGGAAGTCAACCTTCTTCTCACCGTATCGGCCCGTCTCCAGCAGCGACCGCTTCCAGTCGTCCACGGGGTCCTTTGGCACGATTACCTCGATGCCGATGGCCTTGAGGCGGTTGGCGACGGCCATCTGTGCGGCGGGGTCAACCAGCGGGCGGTTGATGTGCGTTTCCGAGATGTCAACGAGGATCACCTTGCCCGCCAGCGGTTTGGCGGCGGCGCGGACCTTGGCCAGGGCGGCGTCTTCCTCGGCGGCGACCGGCTTCTGAAGCTCGCGCACGTGCGGCGCCAGATCGCCCTTGAGCCGCTCCAGCAGGGCCTCCAGGCCGGCCTCCGCGGCGGACTTGGCCGATACCGTCGTCTGGACCGTCGTGCCCACGTCGATCATCTTGAGCACGAGGTAGTTGGTCTGGCCGATCTTGCTGGCCCGCCCGACGATGACGTAATTGGCCGACAGGAACTTGCCCAGTTGCGCCGCCGACGCGGAGTCCACAAGGCCCGCCAGGGCCATCTTGTGCTCGTCGGCCACCTTCTTGATCTGGTCGCGGTTGACGATTGTCACCTTGTCCATCGCGGCCAGCATGGTGTTGACCTGGTCGGTCAGTGCAGCCGGCTCCATGTCCACGCCCTTGAGCACGTCGAAGTCGAACACCGCCACGCGGATCGGGCGAAGGGCCGATTGCGGATTGCGGACCTGCCTGCCGGCAGGCAGGTTGCCGGATTGCGGATTGTCCCGAGCTACGTCGAGGGGCGAATTGTCCTGGCCATGGGCGGGTTGAGTGCCGGCCGGGCGGATGCGGTTCCCCTTTCCGTCGGCGGCATGTTTTGCATCCTTGGCAGGTTTGGCGGCGACGGGCTTGCCATCCTGTCCGTCTCGCTCCTGTGCCGCCAGCGGCCCGGCCGCCAGCAGCAATGCCGCTACCGCGATCACAACAACCAGGCCGAGGCCCGCACGGGCGGCGGCCGCACAAATGAATCGCTTGTGGGTAGTCATTGTTTCTTCTCCTCTTGTTGGCTCGGCGGCGCAAGCGGCACGCCGAGCTCGGTTAGTTTCAACATGAGTCGTATCTGGTTATCCTTCGAAGGCGGAAGCTCATCGTCGCTCAGCCAGACCACCCCCGGCCGGTTGATAGTCTTTTTTGCGCGGTCGAGCTTCAGCCATTCCCACTCGTCAAGCATCTTGTCGTCGCCGAGAATCACCAGCGGCGTCTGCTCCCATCGCCCCTTTGCTTTCAACGCCTTCACGTCGTCGGGAGTAGGGGCGCTGTCCCCCATCAAGTCGAGTACAAACACCGTGGTCCAGGCACGGTACGTGAGGGTCAGAGGCGCGTTGCCCAGAACAGGGCGAATCTTCGCCCACGCCAGACTCTTCTCCATTGGTTGCCGTTCAACGTCAGGCCACAGAACCCCGATCGACTTCTCCAGTGGGAGATGCTCCATCCCTGCCGCCGCTGCAATCATCTTGAGGAGCGCCGAATCGGCGGATTCAGCTCTTCCTAACTGAGCTTCCCACGGCAGGTAGCTCAGAAGGACCGGCAGATGGCCGCGACAGTCCTTCGATTCTCGACGGATCTCCTCCACCAGCGGCAGGCCATTGCCGTCTGCAATCCACGCCCAGCGGTTGGCGATGCCCGGCCAGCACTTGCGGCGGGATGAGAACTTCAGCGGTTGCGGCCAGTGCTGCTTGGCGATCTCCGCCAGCCCACCGAGCATCTGAGTCGGCGCAACGCTGACGGCCCCCGCCACGTCGCCGAACCATGTGGGTCCGAGGCTCACACCGCCGATCCAATCGGCGTAGAAAATCAGAATATTGACCTTCTTGTCTTTGGCGAGTTTCGCCACGTCGGACAGGTCCTTCCCGGCGGCGGGGGGGCCGAGAATCAGCAAGCTCTTGCCCTTATCGTCGGCCGGGGCCAGCTTGGCGGATGCCAGGTCGTTGCTGATTTCTTTGACGGGCAGGCCCGTGGCCGCGACCCACTGGCGGAACCACTCCGGCACCTCGCACGAATAGAGGGTAATGTTCTTGTCCCATTCCACCTTGCGGTCGGGATAGGTCACAAGCTGCCCCAACTCAATATCCGGAGAGTCGGCAGGCGTGGCTGAGAAGACCGTGGGAACCCGAACCGCGGGAGCTTCTATTCTTGCAGTATAACCGGGGAAAGTGCCCGTTAGCGCTGCCGCCACTGGCGCAGTCCAGGCGCGCCCGAAGGCACGCAGCACAACTCTTTTGACAATGGGACCCTTGGGTGCCCGCATCCACACCGTGACCTCCTGCCCCGATCGTGCGAAGGTGATCGGGACCTGCGGCAAGGCCGGTTGGCTCACGGAAGCGGGCGACGTGGTCGGTTGCGTCTCGGCCGATTGCGCCTGAGCGAATGCCGACGGCGGCAGCAATCCCGCCGCTAGGATGAGCGTCAGCCACCATATGGACTGCGGCGGCCTGGACGCCGCTTTGGATTTGTATGCCATGGGGCGAGCCAAAGCGGTGTCGTCGTCCTGCTTCGCCCCTCCTTCGCTAAGGCTACGGAGGGCTTCGCAGGACTTGCCACCGCAGTCCATAAAGGCCGCGGCTTCGCCGTGGCAAGCAATCCGCTCCCGGCGCGCCGGGACGCAATCCGCCCGGCTTCGCCTGTTGGCTTCGCTGTGGCAAGCAATCCGCAATCCGCTCCCGGCGCGCCGGGACGCAATCCGCAATCTCATCTGTTCCCCTCCTGCGGCATGGCCCAGGCGGCGGCCTCGACGTTGAGCACGCGATCGCCCATCGCCAGTTGCCCCAGCGGCGCCTCGGCCATGCCAAGTCGGCGCTGCCCGCTGATGCTCGCGACGGGCGCAGTCCTGAGTTTGTTGAAGGGCGCCTCCTGCGACTGGCCGTCCATGGCGATCGCGTAGCGCATCTCCACCTTGCCGTTGACGGCCCGCGGCGCGAGATACACGCGCAGGCCCGCCTGGCCCGACATCTCGGCCGGCAACTCGATAACGGTCGGGGCGTCCTCCCGGCAGACAATCACGATGGTCCGCGCTGCCTGCGCCGAGCGTGACGAAACGGCCGCGCCGGCAACTGCGGGGTCCAGCCTCAGCAGCACGGCGATTAGAGGCCGGCCAGCCTCCGTCCCCCTTGCGGAGGCCAGCCGAATGTTCTGGTCATCGGCGGCGTACCAGGCCAGCGGCCCGGCCACCGATTCGTGCAGGGCGAACACCTTCGCAACCTGCCGCATCTGCTCGGGCGTCACCTGAATCGCGGCCAGCGCGG